>CANHVK010000033.1 GCA_947464135.1 Flavobacteriia bacterium
ATAATATAGTCAGATGATGAAGTAGAACCTGATTCACTATCTTCTTCACCATTGATATATTTTAATTTTATAGAAAGTAATTTACCGCTACTAGCAAATTGTTTTCTATTTAATGTATTTATTTCAGCATGTATTTTGAAACTATAACCATTAAAAATTGTAAAGTCAGAAGTATCTTTTGCTGTAAAATTATCAGTTTGGTAATAATTATCTTTAAGATTGAATTTTTTAAAGTCTAAAATTAATTTTCCGTTATTATTTAAAGGTGTTTTAAGTAAAGCACCATAATAATTTTCATTTTGAATAATGAATGAAGGTTTTACATCTTCAAAAAAACTTGATAAGCTTTTAAAATAATCCCATCGGTTTATAACATAATAGGTTTGAAGTGTCAAAGGTAATTTTGAAGGAAAAGTAATATTTCCTAATATTTTAGCTGATCCATAGAATTTACCAAAATAGGATTCTGCTTTCAAATAATATTCTCTTTTGTTTATCCGATTTATTTTTATTCCAACATATCCTGTATTTATTGAACGTGAAGAAAATACTCCACCGATATCAATTGTTAATTCTTTTGATTTTCGAGATTGAAGATGGAGTTTATAAGTACTATCTTTTAATAAATTAAATTTTGGATATAAAAAATCTATTCCTGGATTTTCTGATAGTCTAAAGTATCTTTTCGCGAATGTCGCACTATCTAATTTCTCAGTAGTAGGAAATATACTTTTTTTTATAAAGTGATCTGATGATAAGTTCGTATTAGAAGTTTCAATTTCTGAAATATTTATTTTTCTACATATTTGATTGAATTTTTTTCTTTTTTCTTCTAATTCATAAATGTTAACTTTTCTTTGAATATGAACTTTTATTGAGTCTATTAGCTTACGTGTTTCATCATATCCTGATTGAATGGCTTTTTCAATTTCATCGAAGTTAAATGTGGTTATACCTGTTTTAGGTGTGATCATTATACCTTTATTATTGGGAATTGAAAAATCCGATGGTGTTACTGTCATATTGATTATTTGACTAAGGATATCCGTTTCTGATGGGGGAGTTGCATTCGAAGACACATTACTACCAATTATATAATCTGGATTATAGGAATTCTCCATCACATTGCTTGGGAAATTGTTGTATAATCCACCGTCAAATAACAGTTGATTATTTATTTTAATGGGTTGAATAAAAAAAGGATACGTCATAGATGCTCTAACAGCTTCATTTAATTTTCCTTCTTTAAGTAGTACTGATTTTTTAGTTGTAATATCCGATGCTACACATTGAAATGGAACAAATAAGTTAGTGAAATCGTTTCCAGTATGTTCACTTATCGTACCCAAATGTATCAACATTTGATAATCTAAGTAGGTTGAATTTTTAAATTTTGTTGGAAGTATACGTTGATTTAGACTATCTAAAGAAACACCAAAAGATATGATATCAGCATCATCATCTTCATTATAAAAGAAAAATCGATTATGAGTTTCTAACGTTCCTTCAGTTATTGTTTTAAATTTTTCACTCTTTACAAAAGCCTCTATTTCTAAAGGACTATATCCTGCTGAATACATTGCTCCAACTAAAGCACCAGAAGATGCTCCAGTGATATAATCTATTGGTATTTGATTTTCTTCTAAAGCTTTAAGTACACCAATATGTGCAAATCCCATAGCGCCTCCACCACTTAGAACTACCCCCACTTTTTGACTAAGTGTTTGAAAACTAATTATTAAAAATGTAACAATAAAAAGTTGTTTTAGCATTGATTTTTTTATGTTTTACTAAACGAATATAAGTAAAAATATAGTATTAAATCCTTTATTGTATCTTTGAAATGAAATCAGAAATTCATGGATAAAATAAAAATCACATTGAAGACTTTTTTTGGTCTTGAAAATGTGTTAAAAGAAGAACTAGCCGAGTTAGGCTATACAAATGTCGAAATTCAAAATCGTGCTGTTCAGTTAGAAGGAACTTGGAAGGACGTATATATTCTTAATTTACATGTAAGTTGTGCAATTAATGTATTGGTTGAAATTAAAAAGTTTAGAATCAATGAAGAGAAAGACTTGTATAAAGAATGTATGAAGATTAAATGGAATAAATATTTTGATGCTTCTAAATCTTTTGCTATACGCGGATCAGTTCATTCTAGAATTTTTTCTCATTCTCAATATCCTTTTTTGTTAGTAAAAGATGCTATTGTTGATACATTTAATAATGAAGAGAATAAACGTCCTGATGTGAATACCAGGGCACCTCAAGTAGGCTTTGATCTATATATAAAAGAAAATTTTGTTACAATTTCATTAAATACCAGTGGTGTACCATTATTTCAACGTGGTTACCGAACTGAAACTGGTGATGCTCCATTGAATGAAGTATTAGCAGCAGGTATGATTCGACTTTCTGGATGGAATCGTAAATCAACATTTGTTGATCCTTTTTGTGGTTCTGGAACTTTATTAATTGAAGCTGCCTTTTTAGCTGCTGGTATCCCTTCAAATATTGAAAGACAACATTATGCTTTCAAAAACTTCAAGAATTTTGATGCTTCTTTGTGGGATGAAGTCTATAATTCAGCAAATAAACGTTGTAATGAATTAGATTTTGAAATTTTAGGCTCTGACAAGGATGCTGACATGATTATAAAAGCAAGAAGAAATCTAAGAGGGTTACCTATTTTAAAGTTAATTACATTTAAAACAGCTTCCTTTGATGAATTGAATCAACCTGAAAAAGGAGGTGTTTTAATTTGTAATCCCCCTTATGGTGAGAGAATTGGAGATAGAGTAGAGGAGATGTATGGTCAATTGGGAGATTGGTTTAAAAAAGAAATGAAAGGCTTTGATTGTTGGGTTATATCTTCAAACGAAGAAGCACTAAAAAATATTGGTTTAAAACCTGATAAGAAAATTAAACTTTTCAATGGAGATTTAGAATGTTCTTTTAGAAAGTTTAGAATTTTTGAAGGATCTAGAAAAGATTTTGTTATTAGTCGAAAAGAAAGTATTTAAGACTTAAATTTAATAAAAAAACGCCCTGATTAAGGGCGTTTTTTGTTCTATTATATTTCTTCTTTTTCATGAACTGGTCTTCTGAATATAATCTTGTGATCAAATACATCCATTACTACAGGTTCGTTGGTGTCAATTGTGCCTCCTAAAATTGCTTTTGAAAGCTCATTTAGTACCTGTCTTTGAATGACTCTTTTTACTGGTCTTGCACCAAATTGAGGATCGTATCCAACTTCTGCAATATGATTGAAAGCTTCATCTGTTATTACTAACTTGATATCTTTTTCTAAAAGCATTTCTTTGAGTTTATTGAATTGTATTTGAACAATTTGTCTCACATTGTTTTTCGTTAAAGGTGTAAACATAATTGTTTCGTCAATTCTATTCAAAAATTCAGGTCTAATGGTTTGTTTTAATAATTCGGTCACCAATAGTTTCGCTTTTTCTCCAGCCGCTTCAAGTTCTACTTCTTTTTTACCTTCAAATGTTTCTTGAATTAGGTGTGAACCTAAGTTTGAAGTCATAATAATAATCGTGTTTTTGAAGTTCACTACACGACCTTTGTTATCCGTTAATCTACCGTCATCGAGTACTTGAAGTAGAATATTAAATACATCAGGATGTGCTTTTTCAATTTCATCTAATAAGATGATTGAATAGGGTTTTCTTCTTACTGCTTCTGTTAATTGACCACCTTCATCGTATCCTACGTATCCTGGAGGCGCTCCTACCAATCTGCTAACTGAATGTTTTTCTTGATATTCACTCATATCAATACGAGTCATTGCGTTTTCATCATTGAATAAGTATTCAGCTAAAGCTTTTGCTAATTCAGTTTTACCTACACCAGTGGTTCCTAGAAAGATAAAAGATCCTATTGGTCGTTTGGCATCTTGAAGTCCAGCTCTTGAACGTCTTACCGCATCTGAAAGAGCTTCAATCGCTTCATTTTGACCTACAACACGTTTGTTTAATTCATCTTCTAATCTCAATAATTTAGAACGTTCTGATTCTACCATTTTAGATACCGGAATTCCTGTCCATTTGGAAACTACTTCTGCGATTTCTTCAATGGTAACTTCTTCCTTAATCATTTTAGAATTAGCTTGAATTTCAGCTAATTTAGCTTTGTTCGTTTCAAGTAGATTCTCTGCTTCTTTGATTTTACCATATCTTATTTCAGCCACTTTACCATAGTCCCCAGAGCGTTCAGCGTTATCTGCTTCAATCTTTAAATTTTCAATGTCTTCTTTCGATTTTTGAATGATATCAATGACATCTCGTTCTGCTTTCCATTTTGCTAAGAAAGTATCTTTTTGCTGATTTAAGTTTGATAATTCTTTGGATAAAAGATCAAGTTTTTTCACATCATTTTCACGTAAAATCGCTGCTTTTTCTATTTCTAATTGCATGATTTTGCGTTCTAATTCATCCAATTCTTCCGGTTTAGAATTGATTTCCATTCTAATTTTAGAAGCAGCTTCATCGATTAAGTCAATCGCTTTGTCTGGTAAATGTCTGTCTGTAATGTATCGTTGAGATAATTCAACTGCTGCAATAATTGCTGCATCTTTGATGATTACTTTGTGGTGATTTTCATATTTATCTTTAATTCCACGTAAGATTGAAATTGCATCTTCAGTTGATGGCTCATCCACCAAAACAGTTTGGAAACGACGTACTAACGCTTTGTCTTTTTCAAAGTATTTTTGGTATTCATTTAATGTTGTTGCACCAACTGCTCTCAATTCTCCTCTTGCTAATGCAGGTTTTAAGATGTTAGCAGCATCCATTGCTCCATCGCCACCTCCAGCACCTACTAAGGTATGGATTTCATCAATGAATAGAATGATTTCTCCTTCTGCTTGAATTACTTCTTTTACAACAGCTTTTAATCTTTCTTCAAATTCACCTTTGTATTTTGCACCAGCAACCAAAGCACCCATATCCAATGAGTATACTGTTTTTGATTTCAAGTTTTCAGGAACGTCGCCTTGAATGATTCTATGTGCTAATCCTTCAGCGATGGCTGTTTTACCAACACCTGGTTCACCGATTAAGATGGGATTGTTTTTAGTTCTTCGAGTTAAAATTTGAAGTACTCTTCGGATTTCATCATCTCTACCGATGACAGGGTCCAATTTTCCTGATTCTGCTAATTGATTTAAGTTCTTAGCATATTTCTCTAATGATTGGTAGTTTCCTTCCGGATTGTTGGAAGTTACCTTTTCTCCTTTTCTAAGTTCCATAATGATTTCACTTACTTTTTTAACGGTTAATCCGTTGTCTTTTAACAATTGTCCGATAGCATCATTATTTTCAATCAATGCTAGGAAAATTAATTCTACAGAGACGAACTCATCCCCATAATTTTTCGCTGTTTGTTCTGCTTTAACAAGCGATTGTTGTGCTTGGTTAGATAGGTGTAATTGTGCTCCCGTAACTTTCGGGTAACCATTGACAATTCTATCTAATACAGCTAATAAGGTGTTTTTATTTATTCCAGCTTTTTGAAATATATAAGTCGTCACATCTTGATCGGCTTCAAAGATACCTTTAAGTAAATGTCCAGTATCTAATGTACCATGTTGAAGCGTAGTTGCCAACGTTTGTGCTTGTTGGATGGCTTCTTGTGATTTGATAGTAAACTTTTCGAAATTCATAATTCAACGAGTTTTTATGTTGATATAAACTAGTCAATTTACGTACCATTTAGGTTTTTTTGCTCTTTTCGGAAATTTTGTCTTTTAGGTGTGGTTTTGAGTGACAAATTGTCTTTGGTTGTGTTGGAGAGTGTTGAAGTTTTTGTTTAAAGGTTTAGACTTTTTATTGGTGTGGAATTCGGTTTTAAAAGGTATATAAATCAAAAAAAGTTGGAAAGGTAGAATGTTAATATTAAATACAAATTTACTTTTTACAATGTCTTTCTTAGTACTTTGTATTTTTATTTTAAATATGATCATATAATATCTGTTGCCTTGGAGCAATTGATTTAATTATGGTTTTTTTAAGAATGTAAATAAAGTTTAAATTTATTAATTTGATATAAGTTTTGTTGTGCTTATTAGTTCTTTTGTTCCCTCGATATCAAAGTATTTATTAATTATCAACTTAATTCTATATTTTTTAGGTAAATAGATACCCCATTTTGAAAAATCTAAAATAGCTGGATTATTTTCTAAAAGTGTTGATATGTGATGGTCAATATTAGTAAAAGGAAATGAGATATAATTCCATTTAGTAATTAATTCTTGTTTAGTACCCTCTATGTCAAATAAACTTCTGTTATCATCTAGAGTATTTTTAATTCCAGATATATTTAAAAGTAATTGTATTGTTCTATTAATTCGTGTTCCTGAAAATGAAAATAGTTGTAAATGACTATTGTTTTTTATTAATGGTCTTTCATTTTGCAAATCCTTTATGTTAAAAATAGAGAAATTTTTTCGCATAATTTCAATTTCATCAATACTTGGTGCATCAAGAAAATCATATTCTGTTTTGGAATATAATATTTCAAACATTTTCTCTCTGATTTTTTGATGAACAACCATACCACCACCAAAAAACATTGGCTTTTTTCCGTCTTTTGTAGGTATAACTTCTATTTTTTTTGATTTTTGGTCAACAAACTTTATTTTCCAGATTTTCGCAGATAGTAATATATTAGCGTCTTCAGTAATTTGTGGTGAAAAAGGTATTTCTCCAATTTTATTACCAGCATTTATAACTTTAAAATTTTCTTCGGTTTTGAATACACTATAGAATTCTAGGCTATTAACAACTTTCTCGCCTTCAACACCAATAATAACTTCGTTTTGCAATTTTTCAAGAAAATCAATTTCAATTAAATATTGTAGAATTTCTTCAATTTCTGTTTTCTCAATTAAATTGAAAGCTGAATTTTCTTTTAGTTGTTTTATTAGTTCTGTTAACAAAACCCCAGAATGACCTTTAGTTATTGATAATGCTTGATGAACTAAAATGTCATAAGGATTTTCATTTTTTTCGGGTGGCTCAATAAAACCTTCCTTGTATAAAAGCCAACAAGCTATGGATTGTAATAAAGTCCATTGATTTGTTGCATAAAGAAATAAATTACTTCTCTCTCCATCTTTTCTACCACTTCTTCCAACTCTTTGAATTAATGAAGCAATACTGTGAGTTGCATCTATCTGAACAACTTCATCAACAGAACCTATATCTATTCCAAGCTCCAAAGTTGAAGTGCAGGAAATACAAAAGTTATGTCTTTTGTTGTTCTTTGCAAAGTATTCAACATATTCTCTTACTTCTCTGTCAACTGACGAATGATGTGAAAAGTAATTCGGATGACCTTTTACTCTATCTGATATTTTTTTAAGTTTTACAGCTACTTCTTCTGCCCTTCCTCTGCTGTTTGGGAAGATTAAAACTTTATTGTCTTTGGTTTCAATATATAAGTCTTTCAAAAGTTCTAATGGCAAATCTTCATTTTCATTTTTGAAAAAGCGGAATAGAGCATTGATTTCTTTTGCAGTTCTGTCTAATAACACTTTGGTTTTTGACTCATCTCCAGTAAATCTCTTTGCTTCATTGTAATCCCCAATAGTTGCTGAAAGCCCTACAATACTGAATGATTTAGAATTAACCCTTTGAAGTCTGCTTAAAATAGATTTTAATTGAATTCCTCTGTCTGTCCCAATGAATGAATGTATTTCGTCAATAACTACATACTTTAAATTTGAAAATAACTGTTTAACGTTGAAAGGTTTGTTTACAAACATTGATTCTAATGATTCAGGCGTAATCAATACAATTCCAGTTGGTTGCTTGATTAGTCTATCTTTCAAAGTTTTATTTGCTTCACCGTGCCATTTTGTTACGGTTACATCAAGGTTTTTGCAAAGTTCTTCAACACGGTAAAGTTGGTCATTTATTAAAGCAATTAAGGGTGAAATATATAGAACTTGAACACCTGCATCATTGAAGTTCAATTTTGAGAGTATTGGTAAAAATGCGGCTTCGGTTTTACCCGAAGCAGTCCTTGAAGCTAAAATGAAATTTTCATCTGAGCCTAAAATTTTGGAAATAGCTGCGTTTTGAATTGGTCGCAATTGCTCCCAACCCTTATCACGAATAAATTTTCTTATTGGCTCTGAAAGTAGGTCAAATGACATTATAGTTCTTCTATGCTATCTAAAGAAAATTCATCTGGTCTTTCATCTTCTATTTCAATCTCTCCAAAAAGTTTGTTTTTATCAATGTTTGGATTCTGTCTAATAATGTTCAACACATTTAAAAAGTCCCTAATTACCTCTCTTGGTGTTAGAAATTCAGATGCTCCTGGCTTATTGAATAACTCCTCCATAAACTGATGAATTTCATGATCATTAATTTGAATTTCTGTTTTGTAATTGTAGTCAAAGATTGCTTTTAATTTCTTTAGTAAAACAAATATCTCGTTATGGTCAAGAGGTAATAATTTTAAAACAGGTTGTACAAAGTCTCTAATTTCAGAAGTTTCAAATTTATTTGTTGCAAGTCTTGTTTTTAACGCATCATAACTAAAAAGACCTCTGCGTTGATTTTCTAAAAATTCTTTTGTCCCTGCGAAATTGAAGAATATGTTAGAAACCTTTCCTTGAAAACAATCATTGTAAATGGTTAAAATTTTTTCATAGTTTTTTTCTCTCATTACAGAAGTCGAAATCTTGTAAAGATTAATTGCTTCGTCAAGATTTACCATAAAACCACTATAACCCATGCTTACAAAGAGTTTACAGAAGTTTTTAAGCATATCATAATAATTCAAGTCGTTAATTACTTCTCTAACACTTAAATCCTGTTTTGCTTCGGTTTTTGTTTTGTATTCTCCTTTGAGCCACTTTAACGCATTTCTTCTGAGTTGTTCGTCTCCTGTAATATAACCTTCATAGTATTTCATCACAACTGTTCCAAAGTCAAAACCACCAACATCTGTAATTTCGTTTATGGTTTTCATGATGTTATTCTGAATGAGTTTCAAATATTGCTCATTTCTGATATCAGCCAATGAGATGTTGTTTTCCTCAGCTGTCTTCGTAATTACTTGTTCAATCCATTTTTCCAATAAAGTAGGCAAGGCTCCACCTTCAGGTTTTGTTTGAATTGAAACATTATCCATTATTGCAGAATAAAGAGCTACGCCTTTGCCATCATTTGAATACAAACGATTATCAGGAGTGAAGTCTGCATTAGCTACAACAAACTTCTGCTTCAAAGCAACTGTATTGAGTAAATGAAGCATAAATGATTTCCCTGATCCAAAGTCTCCAATCCAGAACTTTACCATACTATGCCCATTCTTCACATCCTCTAATGCTGATACGACTGCATTGATTTCCTCGGAACGACCAACAGTAATATGTTGTACACCAATCTTTGGAACTACACCACCAATTAAGGAATTAATTATTGAGGTGGCTTCTTTTGGTTTTATGTTATCAATCATTTTGCTGAAATTTTTTGAAAATACCCTGGAATTATTGTGTAGTAATCGTTTTCTTCTTCAATTAAGACATCATCTAAAACCTCAAAGCAGGCTTCATTAATGCTTTCTATTACTTGATTTTTAAAGACACCTTTTGATTTTACAAAGTCTTCAATTTCACTTTGAAGAATTAAAAAATTATTTTTTGAAAACAGTTCTAAAATAGAAATTTGTATATGATTTAGGGATAATTCACTTAAAAATGCCGAGTGATGACATACTTGATTTTTCTGAATTATTTCAATTTTTATTTCTTCACTATTGATTTCTTGTGATTGAATTGAATTACTTTCGTCTTCAAAATCGTCTCGCAAATATTCGTTAAGCAGTTTAACGGTTCCAGAATGCTGTTGTTGAACATCTTTGATGGTTGTTCTGTCAAGTTGAATTTTCTTACGCTTTACCTCGTAAATCTTTGGAACTGCATTAACAGCTTTGTTTAAATCTTTGTCTTTTATTAGTTCACTAACAATTTGTTCAAAGTCGTGAAGTTGCTCATTGGTTTTAAAAAGGCTTTTCTGAATGGTTTTTGTCAATTGTTTATTGTCAAAAGATGCAGATTTTAAGTCGTGGTATAAGTAATGAACATAAAGTGTCAGGGACGCTACCTTATCATATTTCGAAATAAATTTTGATGCTTCAAAAAATATGTTCTCAATTGATGGGTTCTTTTTATTGAGGTTCCCTAATTCAATTATGGCTTGTATAAAGTCACTTGAATTGCTTTTGAAATTTGTTGTTAGTTCCTCAAACTTAATTTTCCATCTACTTGTTGTTTGTGAATTAAGATTAAGTTCAGTTGCCTCATCTGGTTTGGCAACCTTGGAAATTAAGGATGGTAATAATACTAAAACCTTGGAAATTATTTTAGATTCAAATTCCGATTTTGCTTCTTCATTTGTATAATATGTATCTGTATTTAATTTCCGTTTATGCCCATAGAATTCTCGAACTGCATTTTCACAATGTTTGAAAACATTAGAGTAAAATTCGTTTGTTGTAGATTCAATGGAATATTTGTAATTCTGACTACCGATTCTATATTTGAAGTGCTTTCTTGCAATTACATCTGCAACAAATAAAAACTCCTTTTCAATAGTTGTTCCATCTAATTCGTATTTAGCTTTTAATTCAGAAATAACAGCAATGAAAAGCTTAAGAACTTCAAGGCAACAAAACTCAATACCGCAAAAATTATTGCTTGGATACCAGAGCCTATTTAATAGATTTACTTCTTCATCATTGAGATTTAATTTGGTTTTGTATTTACTGCCTAAACGCCAATAGTCGTAGTCGTAATTTGAGTTGTAGTTTTGATAGCTATTCCTGTTTTCTTCTCTAAGTCTTGTAACATCATCACTATAACCATCTAATTCCATTTTTTCAATCAAAAAGGATACTCCATAAGATTTGGTTTTAGGATAGCACTGACCTAAATTTTTCAGTTGACTTTCTAATTTTGATATGTCTTTATGGCTGTCATATTCATTGAGTAAATCGAATAATAGTATGAAAGCGTAGTTTGTATTTCCTTCTAAGTCAAAATACTCCCCATTCAAAAAGCTTGTTTTGAAAATATTATAAAACTTTTTTTGTTCGTTAGATGCAGCATTCAATTCAGTATATGAATAAATGTAATTGTGAGCCCAAAAAGGCACACCATTAATATTTTTTTTCAATAAATTAGATGACTTAATTTTATAACTTTGTTCTGTAATATCAATAATTGAGTCATCATAATTAATTTTGGAAGACGCCATTGTTACTTTTGAATTATCTAATTTATTTTCTGAAAATTCTTCATTATATTCTCTAATAATTTTAGGTTTTTCTTCCGTGACATTTGGTTTAGGTGTGTTTTTTATGTATTTCTTCCTTTTTGGTTGAGATATAATAATAAAAATTATTATAACCACTATTATTACTGTAATCATTAGTTTATAAATCTTTGCTTCAAATAAAATAAAATTTTCACTTGATTTTCATATAATTAAATTATTTATGATAATCTCAATTTTTATTAGTATAAAATATATTGTTTTTTTTAATTATTTTAAATCGAGATGTATAATTATTAAGTTTAAAAATAGTAAAAAAATCCAAACGTTTAAATTGTTGATTGTAAAATTCTTTCGATTAGAAAGTTGCGTATGTAGTTTTATTATTTGATTATGTTATTAAAAACTATTTTGAATCAACTCATCAATCTATTCTTTTTTATTAATCAATTTTTTAGAAAACATAAAAATCCTTCTCGATTTTGTATTTTTTTCCATTGCAGTACACTCCTTCTATTAGGCAATAAAAAGAACCTTCGAGTCCTTTGATGGATTTACAATCAAATGTTTTTGATGGGTCTTTTGAGGTAAATAATATTTGTCCCCATCTGTTTTTAATTGTTATTTCATAAGATTGAACCGGACAATCGGATAAAACATTAAAGATTGATCCGTTTTCTTTGGTACTTTGTCTGTTAATTGTTTTAGGAATCTCTATCGTACAAGAATCTTTACATGCTTGACTATATGAATTTAAAGTAAGAAAAGTAGTTATAAAAACGAAAAGTAATAGTTTCAATTTCTTTATGGTTAAAAATTAATATTCTCTAGATTAATCTCATTCTTCGTTAGATACAACAACTTCTGAATCACCCTATCAACAACGGCATCTGGGCAAGAAGCACCGGATGTAAGGATAATAGTCGCTTTGTTATTTTTGATTGGCAAAGCTTTTACAGATTCTGTTTTTGAACGGATGTCAAAACAAGAAACTTCTAAATTGTCGAAAATATTTTCTTCTGAATTGATAAAATAACAAGGGAATTTTGGTTCCAATAGCTCTACTAAATGGGTTGTGTTAGAACTGTTGTATCCACCAACAATAATTGCAAAATCTGCTTTTTCTTCTAATAAACCGTACGTTGCCGATTGATTATCATTAGTAGCATAACAAAGCGTATCTCGTGTATCCGCAATATGTTGTTTGATATTCGTTTCACCGTATTTTTTCAACATAGCATCACGTAATAATTCAGTGATTTCTTGTGTTTCGGTGGCTAACATGGTTGTTTGGTTTACAACTCCAATTTTAGTTAAATCTTCTTCTGGATTAAAACCATTGGTGCATTTGTCTTCAAAATAAGAGAGTAGTTCTTCTGAACTTAATTTACCTTCAATAAAGTCAACTAATTTTTGAGCTTCTTTTAGGTTTTTAACGACCAATGTTGGTGCGTTTTGTGAAGCATGTGAAAAAGTTGCACGTGTTTCTTCGTGGTCGTGTTTTCCGTGGATGATAATGGTGTGGTTAGAAGTACCTAATGTATCTGATCGATTCCAAACCTTTTCTACAAAGGGACATGTTGTATTGTAAGATTTTACATCAACGCCGATTTCTGTTAGTTTATTTTCGATTTCAATTGTTGTTCCAAATGCTGGAATAATAACTACGTCTTCTGAAGTAATATTTTCCCACGGGATTAATTGTTTTCCTTTGGTATCTTGTATGAATTCAATCCCATAACTTTGTAAATCTTCATTTACTCCTGGATTATGAATCATTTGACTTAAAAGAAAAATACGTTTGCCAGGGTTTTCTTGAATTGCTTTGTATGAAATTTCAATAGCGTTTTCTACACCATAACAAAATCCAAAATGACGAGCAATTAAAAAGTCGATGTTTCCCAATGATAATCGAGTAGGAGTAAAGTCTTTTTTACGTGGATCTTGAAGTTTGCGTTGCGCTTTTACTTTGCTAATAATGGGAGAACGATAATAAGCAGGTATTTCGAAATTTTTCATAGTTCTTTGATTATGCTTGCATTTGAATATCAACTAAATTGGCATAAATACCATTTTCAATGTTCATTAACGATTGATGGGTTCCAATCTCTTCTACTTTTCCTTTGTCTAATACATAAATTCGGTCTGCATTTTTAATAGTAGAAAGTCGATGTGCAATAACAACGGATGTTCTACCCTCCATTAAGGTTTCCAACGCTTCTTGTACCAATTTTTCAGATTCTGAATCCAATGCGGAAGTTGCTTCGTCTAAGATTAAAATTCTCGGATTTTTTAACAAGGCTCTAGCAATAGCGATGCGTTGTTTTTGTCCACCTGAAAGTTGAATTCCTCTGTCACCAACCTGTGTATCAAATTTCTCTGGAAACGTATTGATGAATTCCAATGCGTTTGCTTTTTGAGCAGCAAGTTTAATTTCTTCACGCGATGCATTTGGATTTCCGAAAGCAATATTTTCTTCGATGCTTCCTGCAAATAAAATAACTTCTTGCGGTACAATAGCGATGTGTGAACGTAAGTGTTCAATTTCAATCTCTTGAGAATCTACTCCGTCAAAAAATATTTTTCCAAGGGATGGTTCGTAATACCTTAATAACAACGATGTGATTGTTGATTTACCAGCACCTGAAGACCCAACTAAAGCAATTGTTTCGTTTTTATTTGTCTCTATGTTTATAGATTTAAGCACCTCAATGTCTTTTCGCTGCGGATATGCAAAACGAATATTTTGAAAAGCAATCTTCCCAGTGATTTCTGGTTTTTGTTGACCTGTCAATAATTGTTTTTCGTTATCGGTTTCAATGATATTCATCAGATTTTCTGTTGCACCAATTGCTTTTTGAACCGAAGCATAAAGTTCAGGAATAGAACCAATGGATGCCCCCATCATAATAGTATATAAAATAAACGAGTAAAAGTTTTTAGTAGAAAGTTCAGGATTGTCTCCTTGTGTCATTAACAATCCTTGCCAAATGATAAATACGATAGCGCCAAACAAACAAAAAACAATAAATGAAACAAATAAACCTCTCCATAAACCTGCTTTCACATTGAGTTTTTGAATGCGGTCAATTACTTCTTTGTATTTACCTAATGCAAATAGTTCATTTGTGAATGATTTTACATTGGTAATACCTGTTAAATTTTCTTCCAAGATCACATTAGATGCCGCTGCTTCATCTTGAGCTGTTTTGGATAATTTACGTATAAATCTCCCGAAAAAAACAGCAATAATTGCCATAACAGGAACTGTTGCCAACATAATGAGCGAAAGTTTCCATGAGAGTATACCTAAGAAGATAATTCCACCAACGACAATTACTATTTGTCTGAAAAATTCAGCAATCGTAGTGCGAAGTGTTTCTTGAATTTGTGTAATATCAGATGAAATACGTGAAGTCAATTCTCCTACCTTGTTTTGGTTGAAGAAATCCATCGGCATATAAATCAACTTGGAGAAAGCATCATATCGAATATCTCTCAAAGCATTTTCAGTGACATTGGTAAACAATACCACTCTGAAATAGGAAAAAAGTGCTTGAAAACCGAACAATAAAAACAAAGCAAATGCAACTTCATTAATATTATTAAAATTGATTAACCCAACTGCTTCTGCAGAATTTTGCACGTTGACTTTAGATGATCCTAATAAATTACCCATTAAAAAAGGGAAAAATAAACCGGCGCTTGTAGATAAAACCAAGAAAATCCATCCAATGATAAATGATGTTCTATAAGGTTTTAAATAGATAAATATGTTTTTAGCTTTACGAATTGCATCTTTACTTAATTTAATTCGTTGCGTTTTTTCTTTTTTAGGTCGTAACATTTGTATTACATTTGTAGAGTGCAAATTTACTTCATTGTTGCGAAGTATAAATCTTTTTAGAGATTTTTAAATAAATTCTTGTGAAATTCAATTAATGTATTAACTTTGCACACTCAAAATTTAAGTAGAACAAGATTTAAAGGCTATATACCATGAAAAGAACGTTTCAACCTTCGGTAAGAAAAAGAAAAAACAAACACGGATTCCGTGAGCGTATGGCGACTAAAAACGGACGCAAAGTTTTAGCTGCTCGTCGTCGTAAAGGCAGAAAGAAATTAACTGTTTCTGACGAAGGAATGCACAAAAGATAATACGTTTCTTTTTTGAAAGACATTAAAGGGTTGCCATATGGTAGCCCTTTTTTATTAAATTAGATTTATTTTTAGCATAAATTACATGTTAAGATGTTGATTTCATTCTCAAAATACCAAGGTACAGGAAACGATTTTGTTATGATTGATAATCGTAATAATGAGTATGATGATTTATCGATTGAGCAAATTCAGCATATATGTGACCGTAAATTTGGAGTTGGCGCTGATGGTTTGATAAAGTTAAACTTGAAAGCTGGTTTTGATTTTGAAATGGATTATTACAATTCAGATGGATCTAAAAGTTTTTGTGGAAATGGAGCTCGTTGTACAACCGCTTTCGCTTATCAACTTGGTCTGAGATCAGATGAATATTCTTTTTTTGCCATTGATGGGGAGCATCAGGCTTCAATAGATAACAATGGGATTGTAAGCTTGAAAATGAATGATGTTTCTTTCATTGATAAGATGGATGCTGATTATTATACCCATACAGGTTCTCCGCATTATGTGCGTTTTGTTCAGGGTATCGAATCTTATCATGTGTATAGTGAAGGGAAAACGGTTAGGTATTCAGATAGATACAAAACGGATGGTGTAAATGTCAATTTTGTAGAGCAAAAAGATGGTTTTTATTTTGTTCGTACTTATGAAAGGGGGGTAGAAGATGAAACGCTTTCATGTGGAACAGGGGTAACAGCTTGTGCGTTGGTTATAGCTCAAAAAAATGGCATAACTGCTCCTTTTGAAATCCCCATCAAAACGCTTGGAGGAGATTTATCTGTGAAGGCAAATAAAGAAAATGATTTATATACGGATATTTATTTAATAGGTCCTGCTAAATTTGTATTCTGCGGAGAAATTCATGTCTAATTATCCAATAAATAAAATAGAATCAATTGATATTGAAAAATTAAGGAAAGGCATTTTCCTGTGGGCTTTTCATGTAGATAAAATTCCTCCTCATGTAGGTATCTCCATCGATGGTTTTTATTTTAGCATGAAGGTTTCAGATTGTGATTTTAAATTAGAAGTTGAAACAGTTTATCAAGCCATTCAAAGAAAAAAAATCCCATCTTTTGTTGTGCCTTTTAAAAATGTAGGGACATTAGGTGAACTTCAGGATATATTTAGAGAATATGGTTCTAAAATTAGAGAAGGAGAATCATGTATGACACCTGTTCTGCAATTTTTGGGAGAAAAAGAAGAATTACTTTTAGAAGAACTGCTAACAAAACTATTCCAATTAGAAAAAATGGATGTTGTTTTTGGTTTAAATCTATCAATTGATTATCAAAGAATCCCATATTATACTTTTGATCAAGTTCAAATCCACATACAAAATTTGAAAGATGTTAAAAGGGGATAAAATATATCTAAGAGCGATTGAACCTGGGGATGCATTTACTGTAATGACTTGGGAGAATGACCCAACTAATTGGAGGGTAAGTGGAACAGAAGCACCTTATTCCTTACATGGTATAACGGAGTATATAAATAGTATTCAATCTTTCAGACAGTCAGGAGAATTACGTTTAATGATTTGTCTTATCGAAAATGAAAAAGCAATCGGAACATTGGATTTATTTGAAGCGAATTTTAAGCACGGTAGAGCAGGTGTAGGTATTTTAATCGCATCGGAAAAAGATAAAATGCAAGGATATGCGTTTGAAAGTTTATCTTTGTTAGCCGAATATGCAGTTGATTCTTTAGATTTCTGGAATTTAACAGCAAATGTATTAGATGATAATTTGTCTAGTATTAAACTGTTTGAAAAGTCAGGATATGAATTAGTTGGTATCAGGAAGAATTGGTTTAAAGATAAAGAAAATAGAGTAAACGAACGAATTTATCAATTATGTCTAAAAAAGTAATATTGATTGTAATCGCAATTGTAGGTATTGCAGGATTAGTATTTTTAGGTCCAAAAATCAGTGTTTTTCTTGCAGGTAGAACATCTACTGTGAACGGAAAGTCACAAGCTTTTTTGTTTGATGCTAAGCAAGGACTAAAAGGGTTAGCTATCAAATTATATAATGAAGGAATAATCAAGGATAAACAAGATTTAATTAAAGTTGGAGAGTATAAAAAATTAGATGAACAACGTTTAGCATCTGGTAAATATATTATTGAACCAAGAACTAATTTCAGAACTCTATTAAACGGATTCACTAAAAACAGTGCAGGAAATGGAAATGCAGAAGTGGAAGTGGATGTAACTTTCAATAACTGTAGAGATATCTATCAATTAGCAGGAAAGGTTTCAAAACTTATTTTAGCAGATAGCGCTTTAATTGTTAGTGCAATCGAATCAATTGATTTACATAACAGAACAAAGTTAAATGATGAAACAATTCCAGCTTTGTTTTTGCCTAATACATACAAAATGTTTTATGATACTCCTGCTGAAGAGTTTGTAACACGTATGGAAAAGCAATATGTAGCTTTTTGGAATGATGATAGGATTTCAAAGTTAAAGAAAGTTGGTTTTGATAATCCATATCAAGCAGTAACGTTAGCAAGTATTGTTTATTCAGAACAATCAAAAAATGCGGAAGAATGGCCTATTATTGCAGGTTTGTATCTGAATCGCGTGAATGATGGAATGAAATTACAATCGGATCCAACATTTAAATTTTGTTGGGGTGACGAGTTAAAAGGGGTTCAACGTTTGACATATGAACACAGAGAAAGAGATTGTCCATACAATACATACATTTACAAAGGATTGCCTCCTGGGCCTATTTGTATTCCGCCTATTGAAGTAGTTGAAGCAGTGTTGTCTCCTGATAAAAATGATTATTTATACATGTGTGCGAAACCGGATTACACAGGTAAGCATGATTTTGAAAAGTCATACGACGCTCATAAAAGGAATGCAGACAAATTTTCTGCTTGGATTTCAAAACAGTAAGCAATATGGAGTTTATTGATGAGAAATTAGACGAATATGTTTGTCTTCACACAACTAAAGAAGATGATTTGTTAAAGGAATTGAATCGTCAAACGCATTTGAAAGTATTGCAACCACGTATGCTAAGTGGTCATTTTCAAGGAAGATTTTTGAGTATGATATCCAAAATGATCCAGCCAACAACAATTTTAGAAATAGGAACATATACTGGATATTCTGCTTTATGTTTGGCTGAAGGACTTAAAAAGGATGGAAAATTAGTTACGATTGATAAAAATGCTGAGTTAGAAGAATTTGCAAGAAACTTCTTTCAAAAATCTGCGTATAGTCAAAACATTGAGTATGTGATTGCTGATGCAACAAAATATATTCCCACAATAAAACAATCATTTGATTTAGTTTTTATTGATGCAGATAAAGGAAATTATTTGAATTATTATAATTTAGTGATTGAAATGATTCCATCAGGAGGGTATATTTTAGCTGATAATGTACTTTGGTCAGGCAAAGTGATTGAAGAAAAATCGATGAATGATAAAGATACAAAAGCTATTATGGAATTTAATAGTTTTGTAATGAATGATGATCGAGTTGAAAATGTATTACTACCTATTAGAGATGGGTTGTTTTTAGTTAGAAAAAAATGATTTTGATGCCAATTAGAATGAATAAATTGAGGTATTTTAGATTATGGATATTATGTATATCCTTAGTTCTTTTTATTTCATCTTATTCATTAGCTCAAAATGTAACTGTTAAAACTATTATTTATAACACTTTGGTTATGAATAATACTAAAATGTTGTTGAAAAACGTACCCTTAGGAATTAAAGCGTCTATTTATAAAGGTAGCGAAAAAGGCGAATTGATATATTCTGAAATCCAACAAGCAAAAACAAATTCCAAAGGGAATTTACAAATTGATATAGGCGTTAGTTATGTAGTTGCAGGAAAATATTCAAATTTCGATGTTTCTGGGGGACCTTATTTTATTCGGTTAGATATTGATCCCAAAGGAGGTACTGAATATTCAATTAATATAACAAGACCTTTTGTAAACAGTGCAAAAGGTGTGCAATCAAATTTCAAATTTTCAATGGGTTCTAAAGTAATTCTTAGAAGATACATTGGCGAGATTTGGGGAGGAGGTATTATTTTTCATCTAACGAAAGATTCACTTGGAAATGAACACGGATTGATAGCTAGTTTACACGATTTAAGTAAAACCGCAAAATGGGGGCTAAATGGAATTGATTTTTATGGATTTAAAAATGCATCCTTTGGTAAGGAAAATACAAAAGCAATGATTAGCAATGGTGCAGAAGTAGGGACAGCAGCTACTTTGTGCGTGAAATATTCACACGATGGATATAAAGATTGGTACTTACCTGCAATAAAAGAGATGCTTCAATTATACGAAGTGAGAGGTATTATTGATGATGTTTTAGATAAAGACAAAAGTGATAAAACTAAAGGGTTAGAAAAAAAGCAATATTGGACATCAACAGGTTATTCAGCTTCTACATCTTGGTTTTTTAGTTTCTATAATGGAGGAGCTACAAACTATGGTAAAAACTTTGTGTTTAATGTGAGAGCAGTAAGAGCTTTCTGAGTTATAATTTAACAAAAAAAGAAATTCTTTTTGTTAATCTATTGTGAGCTTCGTCTTCAATTTCGATTTCTAAAAAAAGAGATTTTAGACTTCCAGCTGTACCACCAAAAATGAATGAATTTTTATAAGAATATACTGTGCCATTTAGATCTCTTTCTTCAGAAGTTAAAACCACCCCAGATTGATCAGAGACTTTGAGCTTTTCTTTAAGTAAACCTGTTTCGTCTTTAGCCTGAAATTGAATAGTATATTCTTTTTCAGAATTAGCTAAGGTATCATTCTCTTTGGGAGAAATTAATGTAATTGTAGGATTTATATTATCATTCTGTTTACGGCAAGAAATAAAATTGAAAACAGATATGGTTATTAGAAATAAATATATTTTTGATTTCATATTAGCAAATTTAAAAAATAAAAACCTTTTTTCTGAATAGTTATATATTTCATAAATTGGTTAAATTTGATTAGATTAAATTATTTATGAATAGAAAACCTTTCTTATTAGTTTCTATCCCACTTATTTTGCTAAGTTTTACGTGGGTCAATTGTACTTCAAACGAAAATTATCCAAAATCAAAATCAGTAATTAAAAAAACTGAAAGCGAACCTGTTCAATTAATTGACAATGAATTATTAAGTCTTTCTTCACCAAATGAGTTGGGTATAGATGATGGAGTATTAAAAGAGATTGACAATATTGCTTTAGATGGAATTCAACAAAAAGCGTATCCAGGTTGTCAAGTTTTGGTTGCTGTTGATGGGAAAATTATCTATCGTAAATCATTTGGGAATACTATGTATGAAGGGGGAGAACCTGTTAGAAATGATCATATTTACGATATTGCTTCAGTAACTAAAATCGCTTCATCAACACTTGCATTGATGCGTTTACAAACGTTAAATAAGTTTTCTTTAGACAAAAAATTGAAAGATTACATACCAGAGGTACTTGACGAATCTTTTGGTAATGTTTTATTGAAAGATATGATGGCACATAGAGCAGGATTTACAGCTTGGATTCCTTTTTATAAAAAGACGTTAGAAAAGGGAGAGTTGAGTTCAAAATATTACAAAAACAAACAAGAGAATGGCTTTGATTATCAAGTAGCAAAAGATTTATGGATTCGAAATGATTATGCAGATACTATTTATAAAAGAATTATAGATTCAGGTATAACTCCTGGAAATAAATATGAATATTCAGATTTAGGATATTACTTCGTAAAGAAAATAGTAGAGAAATTGTCTGGAAAAAGAAATGATGAATTCGTTTCAGATGAAATATATAAAGTTTTAGGGTTAAAGAACATTGGATATTTTCCACAAACATTTGCAGAATTAGGTAGAATTGTCCCAACTGAAAATGATTTGCAATTTAGAAATCAATTGGTTCATGGGTATGTTCATGATCCTGGAGCAGCAATGTTAGGTGGTGCAGGTGGGCATGCAGGTTTATTTGCTAATTCAACGGATTTAGCAACTATTATGCAACTTTTTTTAAATAAAGGTAAAGCTGGTGATAAACAATTGTTAGCTAGAGAAGTTGTAGAAGAATATACGAAGGTTCAAGTTCCAGGAAATAGAAGAGGGGCAGGATTTGACAAACCTACATTCAGTAGAAAAAATGGTCCTTGTTGTGATGAAGCTTCATCAGAAAGTTTTGGTCATTCCGGATTTACAGGCACCTTGGCGTGGGCAGATCCTCAATATAAAATTAATTATGTATTTCTTTCCAATAGGGTACATCCGAATGCTGATGTAAATAAGCTGGCTAAACTTGGAATTAGAACAGAAATTCAAAAAGTAATTTACAAAGCAGTTATGAATAGAAAACAAAAATAGGGTTTTACTGTTCTTAAAATAAAAAAGATGAAAATAGGTATTGTATTATATCCAACATTTGGGGGAAGTGGTGTTGTTGCGACTGAATTAGGAAAGGCACTTGCTTTAAAAGGACATCAAATCCACTTTATTACCTATTCTCAACCTGTTAGGCTTGGAAGTTTCAGAGAGAATATTTTTTATCACGAAGTTTCCGTTTCTGACTATCCCTTGTTTGATTTTCAACCTTATGAAACAGTATTGACTTCAAAAATCGTTGATGTAGTAAAATATGAGAAGTTAGATTTGTTACATGTGCATTACGCTATACCACATGCTTCAGCAGCATTTATGGCTAAAGAAATTTTAAAGTCTCAAGGGGTAAAAATACCTTTCATTACAACACTACACGGTACTGATATAACTTTAGTAGGTAAAGATCCTTCATTTGAACCAGTGATTACTTTTTGTCTAAATCAATCTGATGCTGTAACAACTGTTTCTGAAAGTTTAAAACAGGATACTTATAAACATTTTGATACAAAAAGAGATATTCAAGTTATACCAAATTTTATAATTCCATCTGAAGTTTTACCAACCGTTGATCCTGTAAAAAGAGCTGTTTATGCAGACGAAAACGAGCCAATTATTTGTCATATTTCTAATTTCAGACCGGTTAAAAGGGTAGAAGATGTAGTTTCAGTATTTGCTAAAATAAATCAACAAAAACCATCAAAATTGTTATTGGCAGGAGATGGACCTGATAGAGTTTTGGCAGAAAGAATGGCAAGAGAATTAGGTATTTGTAATAGAGTGATATTTGTAGGTAAGGTTAGAGATACTTCTCCTGTATTACAAATAAGTGATTTATTTTTATTGACTTCAGAAACTGAGAGTTTTGGTCTTGCTGCATTAGAAGCAATGGCAGCAGGTGTTCCCGTAATTTCTTCAAATACTGGTGGTATCCCAGAAGTAAATAAACAAGGTTATTCTGGATACCTTTCTGATGTTGGGGATGTAGATGATATGGCAAAGAATGCCCTTCGAATTATTTCTTTTGAAAGTACACTAGCCCTTTTTAAAAAACAAGCCTGGGAACATTCTAAACATTTTTCATTAGAAAATATTTTGCCAATGTATGAGTCTTTATATCAAGAAGTTTTAACTAATTCATAATTTTTATTTAGATTAATTCTAAATTCCTGATGAAAATCATTTGTTTCTTAAACTTCTTTTAATATTTTTGTTTGGATTAATTCTAAATAAGGATGGAGACAACAAAATTACCTATTCAACAAATGCCTCAATGGATGAAAGAAAATAATCAATTCATTTGTTGTGGAAAAAAAGATTGTTGTAAAAAATACAAGAAAAAAGGAAATCATTGTAAGAAGTGTCCAAAATTATAACTAATGGCAAAACAGAAGAAAGAAAGAATCAATGTAGTTTATTCTACTAATCCTAATTATCAATACGAAGAGGAACAGGGTGATGTCCAAGAAACATTACCCAATAATCAGCAAGTTTTATATGTTTCTATTGATAAAAAACAGCGTGCAGGTAAAGAAGTTACTTTAATAGAAGGTTTTGTTGGTAATGAAGATGATTTAAAAGAACTTGGCAAAGTGTTAAAATCAAAATGTGGGGTAGGTGGTACAGTGAAAGATGGTGAGATTTTAATACAAGGTAATTTTCGAGATAAAATCATAGAAATTTTACAAAAAGAAAAGTTTGGTGTAAAACGTAAAGGAGGATAATGAAGTTTGTAATAGTAGGTATTGGTACAGATGTTGGTAAAACAGTAGTAGCATCAATCTTTACAAAAGCTTTAAATGCTTGGTATTGGAAACCGATTCAATCTGGTGACTTGCATTTTTCGGATACAGATAAAGTTGCTTCTTATGTTGGGAATTCGTTTAAGAAAATAGATGAAAAGTGGCGTTTAAATACTCCTGCATCACCTCATTTTGCAGCTTCAATCGATGAGGTAGTTATTCGTGAAAATGATTTTCAAATCCCAACCGTTTCATCATTAATTATTGAAGGAGCAGGAGGTCTAATGGTTCCGTTAAATAATGAAGGGTTATTATATCTTGATTTACTGCAAAAATGGAACATCCCTGTAATTCTTGTTTCTAGGCATTATTTGGGAAGTATCAATCATAGTTTACTTTCTATAGATGCTTTAAAATCGAGGAATATTTCAATAGACAGAGTTGTCTTTAATGGTGATGAAAATAAAGCAACTGAATCTATAATTAAAACATTACATCCTGATTTAAAATACATACGTATTAATCAGCTTGATGAATTGAATCCGAAAATTATTGAAATAGAAGCAGAAAAAATAAGAGGTTCTTTTTAGAACCTCATCACTCTCGTGTGGCAATAGGGAATCCCCCCATTTTTTTGATAATATTGCTGGTGGTAAGTTTCTGCTGGCCAAAAATGTGTAGCTTCTTTCAATTTTGTAGCTACTTTATATCCTTTTTCTTTCAAAAGTTGAATCAATTTTTCTGTTATAATCTTTTGATTTTCATTTTTATAAAAAACTACGGATAGGTATTGTTCTCCAATGTCATTTCCTTGACCATTCGATTGGGTAGGATCGTGAATTTCAAAAAACAATTTCGCTAAAGTTTCATAATCTGTTTTACCTGGATCGAATGTTACACGCATTGCTTCAATGTGACCTGTTGTATGATTACAGACTTCTCTATAGGTTGGATTAGATTTATGACCTCCAATATATCCAACTTCAGTTTTGATAACCCCTGTCGCTTTTTGAAAGTAATATTCAACACCCCAAAAACACCCTCCAGCAAAGATTGCTTCTTCTAATTTTTCTTTGTTTACTATTTCTCCCTTTGGAATAAATTCCATAGAGATTGAATTGACACAATGCCTTGTATTTTTATCAGTAAAGCCTTCTCCGTAGAATACATGACCAAGATGTCCATCACATTTTGCACATAAAATTTCCGTTCTTCTTCCATCTGCATCAAGTTTTTTGGAAACTCTTCCTGGAATTTCTTGATCAAAACTTGGCCATCCACAACCCGAATGAAATTTACTTGTAGAAGTATATAATTCAGAGCCACACTGTTTACAGGCATACACACCATCTTCAAATAAATCTGTATATTCTCCAGTAAAAGGCATTTCTGTACCTTTATCAATTATAACTCTTTTTTCTTCTGAAGTTAAATTTTTCATTTCGTTTGGTTTTGTAATTTTTAATGTACTATTTTTTTGTCCACATCCCATAACGGGAAGTATTATAACCAATATTCTAAACAAAAATAGTTTTTGAAAAGTTCTCATTTCATATCAAATATATATTACTTTATAAACAATCAAAACTCGAATAATCCTTTTCTATTTTTTTATTTTAATATACTTTAACATAAATTGACTCTTTTTTAGCATATTTGATAAAGCAGAATACTAAATGAAAAGTTTAATAATATTAATCACTTTATTTTTATGTTTTCCATTAAATAGTCAATATTTATTGAATTGGGAGTTTTTTCATCCATTGAGAAAAGAATGGGTAAAAGCTGAAAAGTCTGGAAGTGTTCAAGAAATACTAATTTCAAAAGGAGAATTACCAGACCCTTTTGTTGGGATGAATGAAAACAAATTTGATTGGATTGAAAATTATGAATGGGAATACAGATCCATTTTTTCTTCAGATTCAATAGATATCACCAAAAATAAAATTGAATTACAGCTTCCTTGGGTTGACACTTACGCTAAAATTTATTTAAATGATAGTTTAATTTTAGAGACTTCCAATTCTTTTTTACCCTATTTTATTCAAATAAAAAAGCGAATTAAAAAAGGTAATAATTTAATAAAAGTGGTATTTACACCACCAATATTAAAACATCAAACAACAGCAATAGAGCATGGTATTTTTTATCCTGCACCAAATGATGTGGGTTCAATTCAGATAGCACCTTTAGTAAGGAAACCACAATATCAATTCGGTTGGGATTGGACAATGAGAATGAATACAATTGGATTCATTCAACCTGTTTCAATCATTTCTTACGATCAATTGTTGTTGAAAACTACTCATATAGAGTCGTTTGATATAGATGATAGTATCGCGAAAATGAATTTAAATCTTTACTTTACAGATATATTAAATCAAAGTGTGATTTTAGAGAGTAATTATATAGGTCTTAATAATTACGCTAGCATTAAGAAT
>CANHVK010000034.1 GCA_947464135.1 Flavobacteriia bacterium
AAGATTGTAACAAGAGGTGGTTCAGGAATTTTCCCAAGAGGACTTCCTGTAGGTAAGATCAAAAGTCTTAAAACAGTTGAAGGAAAGCCTCTTTGGGATGTAGAAATATATTATTCTGAAGATTATAGAAAATTACAGAATGTTTATGTAATTAAAAACTTAATGTTACAAGAACAAAAAGAATTGGAAAAGAAAATTCCATCAGAAGAAACTCTATAATGATTGAAATAGTTAAACATATTGTTCGTTTTATATTATTTTTATTTGCACAGGTTTATGTGTTTAATAATTTAGAAATTGGATTAGGGATTCAATTTATGATCTATCCTTTATTTATATTTCTACTACCTAACAACTTAAACATATTTTTGTTAATGACTATTTCCTTTGCAATGGGATTAAGTATTGATTCACTATCAAACACTTATGGTTTACACGCTTCTGCATCGGTTTTAGTAGCTTATGGAAGGCCTTATTTGATGAAATTGTTCGAACCTCGTGATGGATATCCACCTGCAACTGATTTAACTCTACATACGATGGGATATGTCTGGTTTAGTAGTGTATATGCTATTTTTTTACTTGCACATATTTTTTGGTTTTTTCTAATTGAACAGTTTAAGTGGAGTGAGTTTTGGTTTATGATTTTGAAAGTTATTTTAAGTGTTCCTTTATCTTTGGGAATGTCTATTCTAATTCAGTTACTTTTCTTTAAAAAGCCTGTAACACGATGAATAATGATTCCCGCAGATATGTAATAATCATTTTCTTTTTATTGGTTGGTGCTATCTATACTATACGTTTATTTTACATGCAAGTGATAGATGAAAGTTGGACTTTGAGAGCACAACAAATCGCTGAAAAAAGGAAACAAATAACACCACCTAGGGGAGTATTTTTTGATAGACAGGGTAGAAAAATTGTCGCGAATAAAACCTACTTTAATTTAATGATGATTGAAGCAAATATCAAAAATTTTGATACAATTGCTTTTGCAAAATTAATTGGCTGGACTCCTGAAAGAGTTAAAAGTCGTTTTTGGGAAATCAAATTAGGAGAAGGTAGATATAAAAATCCTGTTACAGGTAAAACGACCAGTAATTATCAAAAAATTAGACCTTATCCTTTTGTAAAGGAAATAGAAATGGAAGATATGTTAAATATGGCCCCATTTTTAAAAAATTTCCCAGGATTTTATGAAGAAATTACAAGTATGAGGAGCTATCCTTATGCTAATGGTGCAAATATTCTAGGTTATTTATCAGAGGTAAATGGAGATGAAATTAAAACAGATCATTTTTATAGTCCTGGTGATAACATTGGTAGAGCAGGATTAGAGCGATTTTACGAAGAAGAACTAAGAGGGATTAAAGGAATTCACTACATAGTAACTTCTGCTTTGAATAATGCTATTGAGCCGTATGCTGATGGAAAATATGATACGATGGCTAGACAAGGCCCACCTTTGAAGTTAGGTGTTGATATTACATTACAAGCTTATGGTGAAAAATTAATGAAAAATAAGCGAGGTTGTATAGTAGCAATAGAACCTTCAACTGGCGAGATATTATCAATGGTTTCTGCTCCATCTTTTGATCCAAATTTATTTGTTGGGAAAAAGAGTATTGCTAAAAATTATCCAAAATTATTGCAAGATCCTAAAATGCCTTTGTATCCAAGACCTCTTTCCGCTGAATATCCTCCTGGTTCAACTTTTAAATTAATTCAAGGGTTAGTTGCTTTACAAGAAGGAGTTATAACACCGGGCACAGGTTTTCCTTGTAAAAAAAGTATGGTAGGATGTCATAATCATCCAAATGCTGGGAGCTTAGCAGAAGCTGTTCAGTATTCATGTAATCCATATTTTTATCATATCGTACGAAGAGTAATCCAACAAGGTAAACGTAAAAAGCAAACGGAAGATGCTGAAATTGGCCTACGTAAGTGGGTAAAATATATGCATAGTTTTGGTTTTGGTGAAAAATTAGAAACAGATATTATTGGAATAAGATCAGGATTGATACCGGATGTGAAGTATTATGATAAATGGTACGGTCATCATAATTGGGCATTTAGTACAATTAGATCTAATTCAATTGGTCAAGGAGAAGTAAAAGCTACTCCTTTACAACTAGCTAATTTAGCTTGTATCTTAGCTAATAGAGGGTGGTATTATACTCCACATTTTGTTAAATCTATAGGAAAAAAAGGACCACTTGCCATCTATAGAAAGAAAAGATATACAATGGTAAATCGCAGACATTATGAATCTGTGGTTGAAGGAATGCGAAGAGTTGTAAATGAAAAGGGTGGAACGGGTGCAGGCGCGCGTATTAAAGATGTCGTAGTTTGTGGAAAAACAGGAACTGTTCAGAATCCACATGGTGAAGATCACTCCGTATTTATCGCTTTTGCACCTATGTATAAACCTAAAATTGCAATTGCAGTATTTATTGAAAATGCTGGTTTTGGTGGAACTTGGGCTGCTCCTGTATCGAACTTAATGATGGAAAAATATTTATTGAAAAAAATAACAGATAAGGAAAAAGAAGAAAAAATGTTAAAAGCAAACTTAGACTAAATGAAAAAAGATAGATAGAAGAAAGAGCAAAGCTCAGTCTTTTGTCTTTTGTCTATTAGTCTTTTGTCTATAAAAATATGAAAAGAGAAGAATCACTATTTGGAAACATTGATTGGACTTTATTTATCGTCTTTGCGGTAATGGTTTTAATTGGAATAGCCAATGTATACTCTGCTGCCTACAATCCGAAAGCACCTTTTTTATTTGATTTTTCTCAAAAATATGGTAAACAAATCATGTGGGTTGGAATTTCTTCATTCCTTGGATTATTAGTTTTTCTTATTGATGCCAGTATTTATCGAAAATTTGCTATTCCTATCTATTTATTTTGTTTAATTCTATTAGTAATAGTACTATTTATGCCCCCTGTAAATGGAGCGCGTGCTTGGTTAGGGATAGGATCATTAGGTATTCAACCTGCAGAGTTTGCTAAAATAGGCACAGCAATTGCTTTAGCGAGTTACATAAGTAGTATTAATGTAAGACAGCAAACAGTAAATACTGTTATAGTTGCTAATATTATATTATTGATTCCAGTTGTATTAATTTTGTTACAGCCAGACGCAGGTACATTTGTTGTATTTACTTCTTTTCTGTTTGTAATGTATCGAGAAGGGATTACGTATGATCCAATTATATTACATTTAGTCAATTTAATTCCTGGGGTAAGATTTAAAAAAACGTGGGTTGGTTCACATTTTATTCCCATATTTTTTGTGGTAATCTTCCTGTCCATTATTACGCTTTTAATGAGTAATAATACAATCACCTTTTCTTTTTTACCAGGAATTGTTATACCAGGATTTATTGGTGTAATTGGATCATTAAGTGTAATTTGTATTTTATCTTTTTTTATTTTACGTTTTTTTGTGGCAAAAAGAGATAGAAAGAGAATCGTGATGATTGTTATCATTGGGTTTTGTTTAAGTTCTTTAATTTCTTCTATTGTAAATTTTGGTTTTCAAGGATTACGTAAACACCAAAAAGATAGGATAGAGTTATTTTTAGGGTTAAGAGAAGACCCTGATGGAGAGGATTACAATCGAAACAGAGCAATGGCAGCAGTTGGTTCTGGTGGATTTTTTGGAAAAGGATATGGCAATGCGAGTGTTGCGAGTGTTGAGTCTAATCACGTACCTGAATCTGAAACAGATTTTATTTTTTGTCCGTTAGCAGAAGAATGGGGATTTGTTGGTAGTTTAATTTTTACCTTGTTGTTTATGTTTATGCTTTTTCGAATTATTCAAATAGCAGAAAGACAAAAAGCAACGTTTAATCGAGTTTACGCCTATTGTGTAGCAATGATTTTATTTTATCATTATGCAGTAAATATTGGAATGAATATTGGTTTTGCACCAGTGATTGGTATCCCATTGCCTTTTTTTAGCTATGGTGGTTCATCAATGATGTCATTCAGTGTGATGATCTTTATTTTATTGAAGTTAGATAGCCAGCGCGGAGACTTTTTAGGTTAAGATAAAAGACGAATACTATACGTATATGTTTGTTTATTATCTGCCTTTAAGCATTGAATACCTTCTTTTTTAGTAAAATCTTTGTTTGTGTTTACACTATCTGAAATACCTAACCACGGTTCTATACATACGAATGGCGCATTTGGTTTTGCCCATACACCTAAATAGTTAAAATCTGCAAAGGAAACTTCGATACCAAAAGAATGCCGATCACTTTTTAATGTTGCTTTTCTTGATTTTAAATTTTTGAAAATCAAGGCGTCATTTTGAAAAATCAATGGGTGGAGTTGTAAACGATTTGAATTTTTTAATAAAGGAATTGTCTTTAAATCGATTAAACCATCTGGTGTAACTTGCCAAGTAAAATCATTTTCAACTTGTTCAAATTCAATGTAATAATCAGTATAATTTTCTCCATCAAAAAAAGGGCATTTAAATCCAGGATGACCACCTAAAGAAAAATACATTGGATCTTTTTTGTCGTGATTTATGATGGTATGTTTTATCTGAATTGTTTTATCTTCAAGAATATAATGTAATACAAATTCGAATTGATAAGGATAACTTTTTAATGTAGTTTCATTAAATTTATATCGAAATTCGATGGTACAATCGTTTAATATTTTTGATTCCAGATTTGAATTGTTACGAATGAAACCGTGCTTTGTAATACTATAACGTTGCTCATTCACAAAAAATTCTTTGTCTTTTAAACAACCAATAATCGGAAATAAAATCGGGGCAAAACTCCCCCAAATATCAGTATTCCCATCCCACATAAATTCTTGTTCTGTTACTTTATCTACAATACTACATAATTCAGCTCCAATGGGTTGAACTGAAATTTTTAAGAATTCATTTTCAATCGTCAACATGTTTATCATTTAGTTTACAATGATACTTATTTTTAATATTTCATAATCGCTATTTTTAATTCCTGACTAATAAATAATACCTTTGATGAAATTTTTTTTCGATGCGTTTATTGATAGGTGTATTATTAATCTATTTGAATATATGTTTTTTTAATCTATTTGCTCAGAAAACAGTAGAACAAAATGACAGATTGAATTTTTTGCATAAATCAATGGGGGTAAAAAGTTCAATCATTGTTTATAATCAACAAAAAAACAAGTTAATTACTAATGATACCCTTGCATTAAATCATCCTTCTTCACCAAATGGAACATTTTATTTATATGAAACGCTTATCGGTTTAGAAAGTGGAAATATAAAAGATACAACAGAAATATATCCTTGGGATTTAGTATTTTATCCAAATCAGAATTGGAACCAAGATCAACATTTGACTACAGCGCTAAAACATCAAACAGATTGGTATTTTAAACAAGTAGCTAAGGCAATAGACACCAATAAAATGAAATCTTGGTTAAAATTGATTGGTTATGGAAATAGAGATATTTCTGGTGGAATCGATAATTTTTGGAAGAATAATTCGTTAAAAATATCTGTAAAACAACAATTTGATTTATTTAAACGATTATACTCTTATAATCTTCCTTTTTCATTTGAATATTTACGATTTATTCGTAAAGCATTTACAGTTAATCGTTTAGTTAACAAAAATCTATATTCTTTTAAAACAAAAGGAATGAACCAAGATAAACCAATCATATGGTATTTGGGATACATTGAGTTTTTGAATAATACTTACCTTGTCGTACATTGTGTTGAAATGAATACTCGTAAAAAGAATAAATATTTCAGTACAATACAGTCAGAATTATTATTTGCTACTTTGAAAGAATTAGGTATACTTGATGATAGTATGTGTGGTAAAATGTAATTAATCTAGTACATTTTTTACTATCATTTCAATATCTTGCCCTTCCATACAATTAAAATGTTTTTTTGGACATTCTTTAAATCCAATTTTGGAACAAGGTCTACATGATAAATTTGGAACTTCGTGAATTGAAAAATTCTTTTTACGAGGCATATATGGATACATTCCAATAGAAGGAGTAGTATTTCCCCAAATACTAACTATGTGTTTTTCAAAAGCACTAGCTATGTGCATTAATCCAGTATCGTGAGTAATCACCGTTTTTGCTTGTTGTACGATACTTGCAGATTGTCCTAATGTAAATTTACCACACGTATTGTATACATGCGATAAACCTTTTTGTATTTCGTTACCATTAGCATTATCTTCGGATCCACCTAATAATACAATCGGTAGCGCAATTTTTTGGCAGATTTCTCTGATTTTATGGTTTGGAAGACGTTTTGTAGAAAATTGGGCTCCTATTGCAAAAGCGATGTATGTATTTGGTTGTAAATCAAATGTTTTTTCAACATTAATTAAATCCTGTTTCGAAATATAATAATCACACGGTAGTAGGTCGTTTTTTACTGAAAGTGTTTTTACTGCTTCAAAATAACGCTCTACAATATGAACGTTTGGTAGTTTATTTATCTTGAAATGAACATACAACCATTTTTGAATATTTAATTTTGGAAAGCGATTCGTTTGTACATTCAATTTTTGAGATAAGATACGCGTTCTTAGATTGTGATGTAAATCAATAATAATATCGAACTTTAAAATTTTTAAATCTGGTAGTATTTCATTGATGTTTTTTTCAATGGTATGTAGTTGATCAATATAGGGATTTTCGGTAAGAATAGTCCGAAATTTATTTTTAGTAAGGTAATGTATTTCTGAATTTGGCAGTTGTTTTTTCAAGCAACGAACAATCGGGGTTGTTAAAACAATATCTCCAATTGAACTAAATCTTACAACAAGCACCTTCATTTTCCAAAGATACAAATCTTCAAAAGATTACTTAAATCTAATCTAAAATTAACCTTAAACGATACAGAAAGACTACCTTTGCAGCAATCATACACTAATCTTCAAATGTATGCGTTTTGAGTTAACCAAAGAATTTTTAGAAAACATCCGTTTAGCCATTCAAAACAATGATTTAGAATGGATTGATAAAAATGTGCTTGAATTGCACTACGTGGATATTGCTGAAATTTTGGATGAACTTCAAAACGAAGAGGCCAAATTTATTTACTTCCGTTTGGAAGAAGAAGTTCAGGCTGATGTATTAATGGAATTAGAAGAAGAAGTTCGAGATCGTTTCATTAAATCATTATCTACTAAAGAAATAGCTGAACAGTTAGAAAATTTGGATTCCGATGATGCTGCTGATATCCTTTATGAATTAAGTGATAACGAAATTCACGAAGTAATCTCGCAGATGGAAGATGATGAGGCAGCTGATGATATTGTAGATTTATTAAATTACGATGAAGATACTGCCGGTGGTTTAATGCAAAAAGAATTTTTGTATGTAAACGTTGATTGGACAGTAGAAGAAGCTTTAACAGAAATTCGAGAACAAGCAAAAGATGTTGAGAAAGTATATACGATTTATGTTGTAGACGATATAAATAAATTGATGGGAGTACTTTCTTTAAAATCTTTGTTTTTTTCAGATTCACACTTAATAATAAAGGACCTATATCAAAATAAAAATATTATTTCTGTTAAAGTAACAGAAGAGCAGGAGGAAGTAATGCGTTTGTTTGATAAATACGGACTTGTATCTATACCAGTATTAGATTATCAAAATAAGTTAGTAGGTCGCATTACCATTGATGACGTTGTAGATATTATCCGTGAAGAAGCAGATAGAGATTTCCAGTTAGCAACAGGTATTACTGAAAAAGTAGAAGATAATGCTTCTGTATTTAAAATTACTCGAGCTCGTTTGCCTTGGTTGATTATTGGAATGTTAGGAGGTACATTAGGAGCAAAAGTAATATCGAGTTTTGAAGGAAATATCAGCATTGTTCCTGCTTTAGCATTTTTCATTCCAATGATTACCGCAATGGGAGGGAATGTTGGAGTGCAATCTTCAGCAATTGTTGTGCAATCTCTTGCCAAAGGAAATCAGTTTAAAAGTATTTTTTCTAAGTTAGGAAAGGAATTATTAGTTGGATTGCTAAATGGAATCATTTGTTCTTCTTTAATTTTTGGAATTGCTAGTGTTTTTGGAACTTTAAATTTGGGTGTTGTAGTAAGTATTTCTCTATTTGTAGTCATATTATTTGCGTCTGTAATGGGTACTTTAATTCCACTTATATTAGATAAATATGATATAGATCCAGCATTAGCTACAGGGCCATTTATAACTACTTTAAATGATGTATTAGGGTTGTTTATATATTTCACAGTTGCTATGTTAATTTTTACTTAATTATGAAGAGAATTTATCATTTATCATCCTGTTCAACATGTAAAAAAATCATTCAAGAAATTAATCCGCCGGTTGATGTTGAATTAATAGATATTAAAATTTCAAATATTGATGAAGAAACATTGGATTGGTTAAAAACTAAAATAGGTTCTTATGAAGCATTATTTTCTAAAAGAGCATTAAAATTTAGAGAATTATCCCCTAATCAAATACCTGTAAATGATAACGATTTCAAAGAACTACTTTTAAAAGAATATACCTTTTTGAAAAGACCATTTATTATTGACGGTGAAAATATTGCGGTTGGTAATTCAAAAGCTGAAATTCAAAAAGCTGTTCTATTTTTTAAATAAACTAAGTTGTGTAAACAAAAAGGCTGCTTAGTCAGCAGCCTCTTTTCAGTTTTATTATTCTACATAGCTCAATTTTAGCATATTGGTTTTTCCATCTTCTTCTAATGGAATAGATGCTATATTAATAACTAAGTCTCCATTTTTCAAAAGACTTTCTTTCTTTAAAATATATTTAATATCTGCAATTGTATGATCTGTACTAATATGTTTATCATAATAGAATGCTTTTACACCCCAAATTAAATTTAGTTGTGTAAGTATATTTACATTACTTGTAAATATATAAATAGGGGCTTTTGGTCGTTGAGAAGCAATTTTATAGGCTGTATAACCTGAAGAAGTCATCGTGATAATAGCATTCGCTTCTACTCGTTGTTCTAATCTACATGCGTTGAAACATATTGAATCCGAGATAAATCTAGGATTGTTTTTTGATGGAATAACTTCTTTGTAATAAATTCCTTGAAAGGATTCCATTTCTTTAACAATATTAGACATTGTTCTAATAGTTTCAACAGGGTATTTTCCTACTGAAGTTTCACCAGAGAGCATTACAGCATCTGTCCCATCAAGTACAGCGTTTGCCACATCATTCACTTCTGCACGTGTAGGAGAAGCATTGCTAATCATACTTTCCATCATCTGAGTAGCTACAATGATTGGTTTTGCATGCTCCATGCATTTCTTGATTAACATTTTTTGAATTAAAGGTACATTTTGATAAGGAATTTCCACGCCTAAATCACCACGTGCTACCATTATTCCATCTGTTTCAGCAATGATTTCATCGATTTCATTTATCGCTTCAGGCTTCTCTATTTTAGCTATGATTTTAGCTTTTGCATTCATTTGGGCTACAAGATGTTTTAATTCTATTATGTCTCTTGCATTTCTTACAAATGATAATCCAATCCAATCTACATTTTGATTTAATGCAAATGCTAAATCATTTCTATCTTTTTCTGTTAGTGAAGGTAAAGAAATCTTTGTGTTTGGAAGGTTTACTCCTTTTTTAGACGATAAGAAACCACCATGTATCACCTTTCCTTGCATCGTATCAATTTTATTTGTACTGATAATCTCAATGGTAAGTTTTCCATCATCTAATAAGATTTTTTCTCCAGGATTTATATCTTTTGGTAAATCTTTATAATTAATAGAAAAATGTCCTTTCGTCCCTAAAATTTTATCTGTAGTAATCGTAACTATTTCGTTTTTTATAAGTTCAACACTATTATTTTCCATTTCATCACATCGAATTTTTGGCCCTTGCAAATCAACTAAAATAGCTGTATTAACATTTAATTCAATATTGAGTTCTCGTATTAAATTTATCGCTTCCTCATGTTGTTCGTATGAACCATGTGAAAAATTTAAACGACAGACATCTACTCCTTCTAATATCATTTGTCTTAACACATCTTTATTAGATGAAGCAGGTCCTATAGTTGCAATTATTTTTGTTTTTTTCATAGATCAATTTTTTGTAAAGTATAATAATCAAGCAAAAGAAATTAATATAATTTAAGTTATCCTTGTATTATACATTTCTTAATGATTTAATCATATTATTCGAAGATCAAATACTCTGTCGAATTAAATTCAATTGGGTCAAATTCAAAAGCTGCGAGAATTGTTGGTAACGTTTTAATTTTTTGAATTACCGAGCTGATATTGTAAAGATTATTATTTAAAATAAATAAAAAATAATCAATTTGTTTTTGTTCAGGAATTAAGAATTTTCCTTCATACTTATTTTTAATAAAAAAAAAGGATAAAAAATTTTCAACATCATTGAATTCATAATAAGGATGTTCAGATATAATGCCCTTAGGAGTACTAATAATAAAATTTCCTTCTTTTTTTTCTAGTTGAATATTTAATAATTCATTTATTCCCCAAATAATCCGATAATCATTGTGATGGGAACATAAACCAATCATTTCGTAGTCATAGTCCGCTTCTAATTCTAATGTATGTTTGACTTTCTTTTTTACCATACGGATACCCTGCATCTAAGGTAAGCTTTTTTAAGGAAATACGAAAAAAAACAGGTAAGAGCTATTATACAAGTTGTTCTAAGAGAATTAACGTAGTTTTTGATGCTTCTTGCTCAGCATCTTTTTTTGTATAGCCTATTCCTAAACCATATTTTTCTTCATTGATATAGGTAACTACTTCGTATGATTTGGCAGGAATTTCTTGATCGCACCGAAATTCAAGTTCCCATCTGTTACGCTGGCAAATTATAAATAATTTAGATTTATAGTCTGTATCTTCAGTAAGCAATTTCTTAACATTAATGTATTTTCTAAAAACGTGATTGATGATACTATTTTTTGCAGCTATAAATCCTCCATCCAAATAGATTGCTCCAATTATCGCTTCAAGTGTATTCCCTTCGATAGAATTTAAATTAATCGATCGAATGGATTGATATTTTATTAATGAACGCAAGTCCATATTTTCTGCTATTTCAGATAAAATTTTTCGACTTACAATTTTAGATTTTAACTGTGTTAAGTAACCTTCATCTTCGTGTGGGAAACGATGGTATAGCCACTCAGAAATTACTGATCCTATGATAGAATCGCCAAGAAACTCCAATCTTTCATTTGAACCTAATCTTTCAGATTTTGTTACAAATGATTTATGAGTAAATGCTTTTTTAAAATGAGTTAAATTTTTAGGTCTGTATCCAAAACGCTCAATAATAAAGCGAATTAATTCTAATTCATCTTGTGGACGTTTAGAAGAAAGAAAAAAAATACGTTTGAACAAACGAGATTATCCTTTGAATTTTTTAACAATTACAGAAGTATTGTGACCACCGAATCCAAAAGTATTCGATAAAGCTACATTTACAGTTCTGTATTGCGCTTTGTTAAATGTAAAATTTAACTTGTTATCAATTTCAGGATCATCTGTAAAATGATTGATTGTTGGCGGTATAGCATCATTTTTAACAGCTAAAACACATGCAATTGCTTCTATTGCACCAGCAGCACCTAACAAGTGACCTGTCATTGATTTTGTTGAACTTATGTTCAAGTTGTAAGCATGATCTCCAAACACATGTGTTATTGCTTTTGTTTCAGCAATATCTCCAAGTGGAGTAGAAGTTCCATGTACGTTGATGTAATCCACTTCTTCTGGTTTCATTTCCGCATCTTCTAATGCAGAAATCATCACATTTCTAGCACCAATTCCTTCTGGGTGTGGAGCAGTCATATGATATGCGTCAGCAGATAATCCACCTCCAGCAATTTCGGCATAGATTTTAGCACCCCTTTTGATTGCATGTTCATATTCCTCAAGAATAAGAGCACCAGATCCTTCTCCTAAAACAAAACCATCACGATCAGCGTCAAACGGACGAGATGCTGTTTCTGGTGAGTCATTACGAGTTGATAAAGCTTTCAATCCATTGAAACCACCCATCCCCATTTCGTTTACTCCTGCTTCAGAACCACCAGTGATAATTGCATCGGCTTTACCTAAACGAATTAAGTTGAAAGCATCAATAATTGCGTTACTAGCAGATGCACAAGCAGATACAGTAACGTAATTCGGACCTCTAAAACCATATTTAATAGAAATCATTCCAGCTGCGATATCCGAAATCATTTTTGGGATAAAGAATGGATTGAATTTAGGAGTACCATCACCGGCAAAGAAATTTTGAGCTTCGTCTTGAAATGTCTTTAATCCGCCGATACCAGATCCCCAAACTACACCAATGCGATCTAGGTTAGGGTTTGACTCCATTATACCAGAGTCTGCTACGGCTTCAGAAGATGAAACCATAGCATACTGGGCAAATTGATCCATTTTACGTGCTTCTTTTCGGTCGATAAAATCTTCCACATTGAAGTTTTTCACTTCACACGCAAATTGGGTTTTAAACAAAGACGCATCGAATTGTTTAATGAATGCTGCTCCACTTTTACCCGCAAGTAACGCTTCCCAATATTCAGTAACTGTATTACCAATTGGTGTTAATGCACCTAATCCTGTAACTACAACTCTTTTTAATTCCATAACAGAACGTCTTTGTTTTTTATTAATTAGTTAGCGTTTTTCTCGATGTAAGAAACGGCATCACCTACAGTTTGAATATTCTCAGCTTGATCATCTGGAATAGCTATGTTGAATTCTTTTTCGAATTCCATAATTAATTCAACTGTATCTAGTGAATCAGCACCTAGATCATTTGTGAAGCTTGCTTCATTAGTTACTTCGCTTTCTGCAACACCTAATTTATCAACGATAATAGATATTACTCTTGTTTTGATATCAGACATTTTTTCTAATTTTAATGTTAATTCAGCTTGCAAAGAAAACGTTTATGTCCAAAAAAACAAAATAATTGAATATTTAATTGTCTTAAAATCAATGTTAATTAATTTAAAAGCCTGATTAACAGAAATATATTTACAATCCTTTTCTTTCAACATATTTTTATTAAAAAAGTTTTAAAATCATATTTTTTTCTACTAGTAGACCCTATTTTTGTTTTATGAAGAAAGTTCGTATAGCGATTTTTGCATCTGGTACAGGTTCTAATGCAGCAAACATGATGGATTATTTTAAAAATAATGATACTGTAAAAATAGAGTTTGTATTGACTAATAAACAAGATGCTCCAGTATCTGAAAAGACAATTGAAAGGGGTGTACAATTGATAACGTGTTCAAATCAAGAAGTAGATAAACTAGGTTTTATTTTAGGATTATGTGAATCGAAAAACATTGATTTTATTATCCTTGCAGGATTTTTAAGAAAAATACCTACTGATTTAATTCAACGTTTTAAGAATAAAATCATTAATGTTCACCCTTCTTTACTTCCAAAATTTGGTGGCGTTGGAATGTATGGTATGCATGTACATGAAGCTGTAAAAAAAGCGTACGAAACAGAATCTGGTATCACTATTCATTATGTATCTGAAAATTTTGATGAAGGGCAGAGAATTGCACAATTTTTTACTTCGATTCAAAAATCAGATACACCTCAAATTATTCAGCACAAAATTCATCTGCTAGAACAAATGTATTTTCCTTTTGTTATAGAAAATGAAATAAAAAAATTCAATGAGTCTGATATTATAAACTTATAATTTTGATAATAAATAATTTATGTTAAAATTATTGCTCTTTTCACTCATTCTTTCAATTTCTTATACTTCATCAAATTTATATAAATTAAAGGTTGAAATAATAGGTTTGCGTTCTAATAAAGGACAAGTAATGGTTGCACTTTATAGAGACATCGATGATTTCCCAAGCAAAAAAAGCAGATACAAATATCTTCTTCTTAAACCGCAAAATCATACTGCCATAGGAGTTTTTGAAGATTTACCACCTGGAAAATATGCAATTGCAGCTATTTTGGACGAGAACAAAAGTTTCGATATGGATAAAAATATTGTTGGCTTTCCATTGGAACAATATGGTTTTTCAAACAATGCTAGAGAACAATTTAGCGCTCCTTCCTTTCAAAAAGCATCGTTTGAATTACATACCGATCGAAAAATTCAAATAAAGGTGGAGTAATTTTTAATGCTATTTAATCTGGCATTAATGAATAAAATCCATTTACTCTCCTTCAGTTCTGTATTTGTCAATGCTTAATGTTAGTTCGATAAAATCTTCAACAGATAAACGTTCAGGACGCATTTCTAAAAACCTACTTTCGAATGGTTTATCAGTAAGAAATCCTTTAATCGAATTTCGAATCATTTTACGACGTTGATTGAAACAAGCTTTAACCACTTGAAAGAATAATTTTTCATTGCATGGCAAAGCAGCCCTATTGTTTCTCGTCAAACGAATAACTCCGGATTTTACTTTTGGTGGTGGATTAAAAACATGTTCATCTACGGTGAAACAATATTTTATATCGTAAAAAGTTTGAAGCAATACACTAATAATTCCATAGGTTTTTGTTCCTGGTTTTTCAGCAACACGTTCCGCTACTTCTTTTTGAAACATCCCCATTATTTCAGGGATTTGATTGCGATATTCTAAACAGCGAAATAAAATTTGTGATGAGATATTGTATGGAAAATTTCCAACTACGGCAAAAGGCTCTTGACCAAAATAATTAGCCAGGTTTACTTTTAGAAAGTCTGCTTCGATTATTCTTTCTCCTAATGCTGGAAAATGTTCTTGTAAGTAAGGAATAGAATCACGGTCAATATCCATCACCCACACTTCATTTTCTTGCTTTTCTAATAAATAGGTAGTCAAAGCCCCCATTCCTGGACCAATTTCTAGTACACGATGACAACCCATATGGGAGTCAAATTGATCCGCGATGCGTTTACTTACATTTTTATCAATTAAAAAATGTTGTCCGAGGTTTTTCTTTGCTCTAACCGACATTCGGATGGAATTGTTCGATGACATTTAAAATAGTACGAAAAGCAGCAAATTTTCCTGCATAACGTTCTGTATGTTCTTTCTGTAAACGAGGAGCATGCGTACGTTGGTATTCTTCGTACACTTCTTCGGAAGGACTTAAATACATCACCGAGTAGGTAACACCACCTTCTTCTTCGCCATGAATACGAGAAATTTTTCCTTCAATAAAACATCCTGTGTTAATTACATCTGGGATATGTATTGAGCGCATCCATTGTAACCAATCTTCCTGAATTTCAGGATCTATGCTAACTGTAACGTTGTAAAGTATCATAAATACAAAGTTAGGTAAAGATTTAGCTTATTGAAATTTTTTTCTTTGTTAATTAAACTTTTGACAATTCAAGTAGTCAAACACTAAAACAACAACATTAAAAAAGATTTAGTTTAATTTTGAAATAAGTTTCACACCATGAAAAAAGCATTATTTATAATTTGTATTTCCATTCGTTCACTTTCTTTTAGTCAAACAAAAGAAGGAAATCCAACACTTAAACTTGAATTGCGTTCCAATGCAAAAGATGAAGTAGTTACTCGTATTGATAATGATAAAAAGGAGCAATGTATCGAGTTGAGAAAAGAACAAATGCAAGATCGTTATTCTCATAAATTAGAAAGAAAACACGAAAGACCCCATTTTGATAAAACCAAAGAAAATAAAGATTTGGAAAAGTTTCGTGATAATCAACACAGAGAAAAAGGGCGTGATAGACATGAAAAACGTCAAGAAATAATTAAAGAACGAAGAAATGGGTAAGGGTATGAAGAAATGGATAACATTAATTGGGTGTTTGATAAGTCTTTTTAGCATTGCACAGTCGACTAAATCTGATTTCGAACCTGCATTGAAGTTTGCAAAAGAAAATCAAGCGGCAAAAGCGATTGAAACTTTATTATCACTAGAAAAAACAAAAGGTCCATCAGCTGAATTGTATTTTTATTTAGGTAATTCTTATATGGACATTCAACAATACAATGATGCACTGATGGCTTTTTCAAATGCTATTTTGAATAACAAACAATATAAAGAAGCATTTTATAATCGAGCAAATATTTATTATTATCTGAAAGACTATCAAAAAGCATTGGATGATTTTGACACCTACATAGCCATGGATAGTTTAAAAAGTACCGCATACTATGATAGAGGAAATACTTATTGTAAACTTGAAAAATATGATAAAGCAGAAAAAGATTTCTTAACATCGATACGATTGAGACCAAGCAATGACTTGGCTTTTTTTGATTTAGGGAATACCTATTTCAAAATGGAAAAATTGGATGATGCTCTTAGAGCCTATGACAAAGCAATTGAATTAAAACCTAATATGGCAGGATTTTACTTTAACAGAGCCATCGTTGAATACAATTTAGGCTTTCCACAAGATGCTTGTGCTGATTTTAAGAATGCATCAGAATTAGGTGATTTAGAGGCTTCAGGCTATATTAAGGAATTGTGCCATTAATTTTTAAGTTATTGAAAATAAATAAAATAGTATATTTTATCTTTTTTTTAAGTCATTGTATTTTTTCCCAAACTTCTGTTTCAAATGATACAATTTCATCAGATACGATAGATCCAGTATATCGTAGGTTTAGGGTTGCACTCAACTATTCGAGTGCAAATACGTTTTTAGGTAAAAAAGATTCTATTTCTATTCCAATTTTAACTCCATCTTTTAAGTATACAACATCAAAAGATTTTTTCTATCAGTTGAATTTGGTTCATTCAAATACAACGGCGAAAGTATTTGATCAGCTGGATTTACGTGCCGGATACAATCATTACTTCAACGACCAATGGAATGCTACTATTTCATATACTCGTTCCTTTTATAGCAAAGCAGTAGATCGATTGAATTCTATTGTAAATAATGATGTTAATCTATTTGTTGGTTATGATTGGAATTATGTTTATTCAGCTTTAAGTTTTGACTATACGAGTGGCTCAAAAGATTATTCATATAATTACTATGATACAATTATTGGTAAACTTGGTAAGAAAAACATTGTACAATTTACAGAAACAGGTAACGTAAGTGCTAAAGATTACACTATTACGTTAATGAATTCACGACAATTTTATTTTTATGAATTATTTAATGACAATGATAAATTGATTGTGTGTCCTGAAATCGATGTCTATTATGGTTCTCAAAATTCAGTGGAACAAAGTAGTGTAGTTAGAAAAATAGTGAAAGGTAAAAAACAAAAAACAACTACTTCTAATGATAATACAAAGTATCCTTTTATGGCGTATACCTTTAATTTAGATTTACGCTATGTGTATAAAAAACTGACTTTCAATCTATCTCCGTATTACACTCTTCCACAAAAGTTAGCAACTGATACCTATTTACAAAAACCATTTTTTGTAATGTATGGAGGACTTTTTTATACCTGGAAATGGGAAAAAAAATAATTTTTAATTGCGATTAAACTTTTTAATTTTATCGAGTCTAACTAATAAACCTCTAAAGTTAAAATATGAAAAAGAAACCTTCTTTTACTGTAAAGTCAATATTCATTGCTGGCTTGTGTACCGCTTTATTTTCTTGTAATAGACAATCAGTTACAGATGATACTGCAAGTATCACGAACGATGATAATTCTGCAGAGAATGCCTTTTACGACTTGAAAGTTGCTGGAGATGCAGCTGGTACAGATGCTACATCAACTCAAAAGTCTATCGAAAAAGGATTAAAGAAAGATTCATGTGTAACCGTTAAATTCATCAATTTTGATACAATATCAAAGTCTGGAAAATTACAATTGGATTTTGGTTCTTCAAATTGTCCTTGTGAAGATGGAAAGAACCGTAAAGGTAAGATCGAAGTTGAATATAAACCTGTAAAAGGTATAATTGGTTCTGAAGTGATTTATACACCAGATCAATATTTTGTAAATGATTTCGGAGTTTCAGGTAAAAAATCAGTAAAGATTACAGCTCCTTATACTTGGACTATCAAAGTAGAGAATGGGGTAGTGACGAAACCGGATGGAAAAACAGTTACGTGGTCTTCTGATAGAGTTAGAAAAATGGTTAGCGGAATGAATACACCTCTAAATTTTACGGATGATTCTTTTGAAGTTACAGGTACTTCTTCTGGTAAGAATTCTGCAGGAAATGATTATTCTTTTGAAACAGAAACACCGCTTTTGTTTTCTTATGGATGTCAATATATTTCTTCTGGAAAATTAAAAATCAAACGTTCTGGTAAAAAAGATGCCGTAGTTGACTATGGTGATGGAACATGTGATGACAAAGGAACAGTAACTGTTGGCACATGGTCAAAAGAAATTACATTAAAAGGAAAATTAGCGAAATAATATTCCATACATATTTTTAAATACAAAACGGTTGTCTCTAGGGATAGCCGTTTTTTGTTGGTTTACCCACTTAAAAATCACATTTTTCATAGGAATAATGTGTAAAAAATCACATTTTTCATAGGAATAATGTGTAAAAAATCACATTTTTCATAGGAATAATGTGTAAAAAATCACATTTTTCATAGGAATAAATATAAAAACACGTATCTTTATCTAGTATAAACACATGATAAAATGGATAGAATTATTCATAAGGAGTTAGTTAATTGGAAAAACAAAGAGAATCGAAAACCTTTAATTGTACAAGGCGCTCGTCAAGTTGGGAAAACGTATGCTATCAAAACTTTTGGTAAAACAGAATTTTCAAGGTGTATCTACATTAATTTTGATGAAAATCCAGAATACAAGGATTTTTTTAATAATACAAAAGATACAAAACGTATTATAAATAACATTGAACTAGCTTTTGGTATTCAAATCACTCCTTCAAATACATTGTTATTTTTCGATGAGATACAAGAATGTAATGAAGCATTAAATGCACTGAAATACTTTTACGAAAACCATCCAGAATTTTATATTTGTTGTGCTGGTTCGTTACTAGGGGTCGCTATGAGTCGCGGTTATTCATTCCCAGTAGGAAAAGTCGATTTTTGTACGTTATATCCTTTTTCGTTTGAGGAATTTTTAAAGGAATCAGATGTTAATCTTTACAAATATTATCAAACGATTGAAGCAATCGATTCAATTCCAAGTTTGTTTTTTAACCAACTTCTAGAAAATTTCAAAATATATATGTTGACCGGTGGTATGCCGGAAGCTATACTTACTTATTTAACAACAAAAAACACAGAGCAAGTTCAAAGTGTAATGCAGTCTATTCTTCGTGCATATGCATTAGACTTTTCAAAATATACGTCAAACAAAGATGTAATAAAAATACTAAATACTTGGAACTCTATTCCTTCTCAATTAGCACGAGAAAACAAAAAATTTCTTTTTCAAACTATCAAAACAGGTGCTAGAGCTCGAGAGTATGAGGATGCAGTAAATTGGTTGGTCAACTCAGGATTGGTTTACAAAATTTACAGAAACAGTAAACCTGGATTTCCTATTTCTGCATACGATGATTTAAATGCATTTAAAATTTATTTACTAGATGTTGGACTATTGCGTCGTTTTGCTAATCTAGATCCAAGCATTGTAATAAATGGTCATTCCTTGTACACCGAATTTAAAGGATCACTGACTGAAAATTATGTTTTACAAAGTCTATTAACACAAACTGAAAACATACCGCGTTATTGGGCTTCTGAAAATACAGCTGAACTTGACTTTATCTTGCCTTATAAAAATGAAATTATTCCAATAGAAGTGAAATCGGGCGAAAACATCAAGAGTAAAAGTTTGGCAGTATACCGAAAAACGTACCAGCCACGTATCAGTATCCGTTATTCACTCAAAAATTTAAGCTTGGACGAAGGGTTGTTAAACATCCCACTTTTCTTGGTGGATAGAACATTTAAAATCTTGGAAACACTTTAATTTCAACTTTTTTTACTTTTCATTGAACCTTTTACATCTTCGTGAGTATTATGCTCACAAATCATTTCTTTGAGCTTGGTTTTGGCCTGCCTTTCTCCTTGAATAAAATAAACTTGAATATGAAAAAATTGATAAATAGTGTGCTTTTTTGTCTTATCTGCTTGGTAGCAGTTGCACAAGAAGCGGAGCAGATTACTGAAAGTCTACCATCACCACATATACAAATACTGAGGAAATCCCTTTCTTATTACGAAACCCAATTTAAATTATGGGAAAAAAAGGTGCAAAAAGATAATAAAGATGCGAATGCATGGTTGAATTATTTTAAGGCAGCTAAATCGATAGAATCCTATCGTGAAGCAGAAAAAATGTTTGATTCTACTAAACGTGAAGACTGGGAATTAAGGTTCGGAAACCTTCCATATCAAAAGATTGCTATCAATGCATATAAGCAAATCCCGAATACATTTGAAGCAAATTATATGATGTATAGAAAACCATGGAAGGATTTAGATTATACTTATTTACTAAAAGCCCATGAAATAAGGCCATTTGACCGAAGTATTCTTAGCGGTTTGTTTTATTATTTTCTTTTAGTTGATGATCAAGAAAATCTTAAGAAAACGGCATTTGAAATTGCTAAAACGGATTTGATTTCACAATTAGAATATACGTTAGCATATAACATTTTAATGGAGGTAGAAGATGGGGCAGTATTAAAACTTTCTAATGATTTAATATTACCCGCAATGGTGTTGCAATTAACAAAAAATATAAAACCAAATGTTTTAATACCAGCCTATCGTATATATACGTTGAGAACAACTGAATTACAGCGAAAATATTGTGAAAATTTTTACTTAAAAATAGGTGCTCCAATAAATTTAGAAGAGATTCATTCCACTAATTTTAAAAATAAATACAAAAATTACGGTCTTGAACATCAGTATTTTGAAGAGTTATTTTTTGCTGCAAAAAAACCGATTTATATTGATAATTCTAATAATCATGTGAGTGAAAAATATCAATCAAAATTATATTTACATGGACTTACTAGTAAATTTTCTGAAACACCACAAAATTTTATTTATACAATAAAAGACAATGTTGAAAACAACTATATCCTTGATTTTTTGAAACTTGATTTTCCAATTCAAGTTGATTCAAGTTATAATTATTGTGGTAATTATTTAGCTTATACTCCCATGTTTTATAAGTTAATGTCATTTTATCATGACAAAAATCAATATCAAAATCAATATCAAAATCAATACATTGAAGAACAAAAATTTAAAAAACTCATTATAGGTATTCGTTCTAAATTTGGTCTTTCAGTAGACGATTTAGTCAAAGACACACCTAAAAATTATCCATTCATTGCTGCTCCAATTGATTTTAAAAATATTGAAAAATCTTTTGTTGCTCTAAATGAAGTTGAACACATGGGAAAATATGAAGTTACGAATGGAGAATTTAAATTGTTTTTAGATAATTTAAAACAAACTAAAAATTACGAAACGTATTATAAGTATTATCCAGACACCACGCTTTGGAATAAAAACTTTGCACAAGCTTTTCATGATCCAATGACCAATATGTACAATTGTCATCCTGCTTACAGCAATTATCCAGTAGTAAATATTACGCATGAAGCAGCAGTTGCTTATTGTGAATGGTTAACAGAACAATACAATCAACAACATCCAGAGGGGAAACATGTTACGTTTAGACTTCCAACCGAACAAGAATGGCGTTATGCAGCGGGTTCTAAAAATGAAAAAGCTATTACTCCTTTTCCGAATAATCAAATACTAACGAATGATCCTAAATCGTTAGGAATTAAAACGGATGCAAGTTCATGTTATCTTGGAAATATTAAAACAGGACCTATGAGATACCATGATGATGGTGGTTTTCATATGTTAAAAGTAAATAGTTACATACCAAATGCACTAGGTTTATACAATACGTTCGGAAACGTAGCTGAAATGACAAGCACCAAAGGAGTTATCAAAGGAGGTTCTTGGGCTGACTTATTTACCGAATGTACATTTGATAAAAATGCAACGTACGCTGCACCCGATCCACGCATAGGGTTTAGAATGATGATGGAGGTGATTCCCGAAATTAAACATAATACAGTAGTCAAAATTGAAAAAAATGTGTACTGTTTCCAATACGAAGAAAAAGTTAGAAATTACTGGTCTTATCTAAAAGAGATAATTGAATTATATGGAATCAATTCAATCGAATATAAAAACGCATTTCCAGATAGTACACTTTGGAAAAGCGAAAATATACAAGCGCTTAAAAATGTATTAAACATAGCTCAATTGAAAGATACATCAATGATTATTCGAACACTTGAAAAAACTTTCGTCAATTTGGACACACTAACAAAAACACAATTAGATAATTATTTAAAATACAAATCCGATCTAGAATTCAAAAACTATCTCATAGAAAATGAATATATTAAAAACCTTCACATGCAAAATAATCCGCCAATTTTCACGCGAGAAGCATATTATGCAGGTAATTTAGATTCCATTTGTTTGAAGGAAAAATTCATGTATTATCCTGTTTTAAGTGTACCTACCGAACAACAGAAACAATTAGCAAATATCTACACTCAAAAACAACTTGAAAAAGGAGAATATGCACCAACAAATCCAAATTCGATTTATTCAAGTTATGTGAATCACACCTATTTTGATAAGGTAAAACATAAATCAAAATCATTCCCCGGAGGAAATTATTCTGTATATGAACTTAAAGAAGGAGTAAAGTTGTCCGATATAAAGCCTTTTGATTTATGGGAAAATTATCGTTTTGTGCTTATTTGGAAACAATGGACACCTAATCAAACAAAGTAACGATGCGTTTATTTAGGTCCATAACAAAATACAGTGATGAAGAACTGATGCGGGATATTATCTCGCATCATTCTCATCCTGCGATTACTGAACTCCATCGAAGGTATAGTCCAAAATTGATGGGGTATTTTTACAATATGCTTCATAAACAAGAAGAAATAGCGCAAGATTTTGTACAAGATTTATTCTTAAAGATTTTGGAAAAAAAGCATTTATATGACCCTACGAAAAAGTTTTATACCTGGGTGTTTACCGTAGCTTCCAACATGTGCAAAACATCTTACCGCAATAACCACGTTGTAACTTACTCCGATGAGGTAGCAGAACAAGGTCACATTATCGAAGATTTAGCAGAAAAAGAACGCTTTCATTTTTTATTAGAACAAAGTATGGGTAACTTAGAACATGCACATAAAACAGTGTTTGTTTTGCGCCATATCGAACATTTTTCGTTACAAGAAATCGCTGATATCACGGAAGTATCTTTAGGTACCGTAAAATCAAGATTGTTTTATGCCACACAAAAAATGGCAACGCAAATGAAAGTGTATCAACCAACAGGAATAGATCAATTATTTAAACATTTTTAATCACATGCAACCAACAACCCAACACGAAGAAAGACTGTATGATTTAATCGAAAAAGTACCTTTTGAGGAACTAACTACCGAAGAACGTACGTTTGTGTTACACTACATGGATGAAGCAAATTACCGTTTGCAACACCAAATTATCAAACAAATACAACAGATGGAAAATACTATTCCACCGGTGAACACATTGCATTTACCTAAGAAACACGCGAGAACTATTCCTTTGTATCAAGCGGTTTTAGCAGTAGCGTCAGTAGTGGTATTTTTCTTGTTTTTTATGCCAAAAAAGGAAACAACAGTTCAAACGATTTACAAAAAAGGACCTGCGCAAGTAGCTACGAAAACCATTCACGATACAATCATTGAATTCAGGGATGTTATTTATGAAAAAATAATCTACAAACCGCTTTATGAAGATATTGCAAAAAATGACAAAGTAGTAGAACCAATGATTGAACAACCGATTACTTTTCAAGAAGAAATAGCTTCAGAAGAAAAAATCATGTCACTTAAAGATGACCCGATTGCTCAACAGTTTTTAAATGAATTAGCAAAGTTTGATCGTAGAAGATGATTATTAATTATTATTTATAAGTTGTTGGTTATGATTTGTTTATGTTTTTATTGTTTTTAAATTATTTTCATTAAATTTGATAATGCCTAATGTACTAAGACATGAATTATTTAATATCATTTCAGGAAAGAGCAAAGTTAGCAATGGAGCAATTATCCAAACAATCACCGATTACCTTAGAGAAAGCGAAAAAACAAGCGGAATTGCTAAAACAGAAAAGCATTTCAAAAAACAAGAATGAAAATCACACTCCTAAATACTAATCTATATCTCGTTTTATTTATTAGTTTCGTCACATTCTCCAGTCTTGCGCAACAAAATAAATACTCGCTATTAAAACAAGATGTAAAATTCATTTTTGAAGAATTAAAATTCATGTATGATTACGATCAGGCATTGCGAAAATATCCGATTGAAATAAGAAATATGAATTTTAAAATAATTTTTTGCATTTTCAAGGTTAAATTAATGTATTAATAACCATTTAATTAGAGTGTTACTATCTACAATACTCCAAGAATGAGGATGTTTACTATTTGAAGGTTTTCTAACTCCTTTATTTTGTGACAATTCAA
>CANHVK010000035.1 GCA_947464135.1 Flavobacteriia bacterium
CTCCATTCATTTCGATTGTTCCTTTATCACCAACTTGACCACCACCTTCAGGATAAAAAGGTGTTTGATTGAATACTAATTGGAAAAATGTTTTTTGCTTTTGACTTACCTTTCTGTAACGAATAATTTCAACAGATGCCTCTAGATTATCATAACCAATAAATTGAGTTTCTTGTTCTTCAGCTACCTGAACCCAATCATCTGTCTCAATGGCAGTAGCCGCTCTGGAACGGTCTTTTTGTGTTTGTAATTCTTTATTAAATCCTTCTTCATCAATACTGATTCCGTTTTCACGGGCAATCAACGAAGTTAAATCTACAGGGAATCCAAAAGTGTCATATAATTCAAAAACAGATGTCCCAGAAAGTATCGTTTGATTATTTTCTTTTGCTATTTTGATTAAGTTTTCAATACGTTTGATACCAAGTTCCAAGGTTCTAAAGAAGCTAACTTCTTCTTCAAAGATCACCTTTTGAATGATATCTTTTTGAGTAATTAATTCGTTATAATTTTGACCCATGGTTTGTCCTAAAACAATAGATAAATCGGATAAGAAAGGGTCTTTTAAGCCAAGTGTTTGGTAACCATAACGAACAGCTCTTCTTAAAATACGACGAATAACATAACCAGCACCTGTATTGCTCGGTAATTGACCATCAGCAATAGAGAAAGCAATAGCACGAATATGGTCAGCAATGACACGAAGAGCAATGTCTGTGTTTTCATCTTTTCCATAAGCGTGTCCAGAAACTTTTTCCATATGTTTGATTAACGTTTGGAATAAGTCTGTATCGTAATTGGATTTTTTACCTTGTAAAGCCATAGCCAAACGCTCTAACCCCATACCTGTATCAACGTGAGTAGAAGGTAGTGGTTCAAGACTTTGATCCGCTTTACGATTAAATTGCATAAATACATTGTTCCAAATTTCAATCACTTGTGGATGGTCTTGGTTTACCAATGTTTTTCCTGAAACAGATTTGCGTTCTTCTTCAGAACGAATATCAACGTGGATTTCGGTACACGGTCCACACGGTCCTGTGTCACCCATTTCCCAAAAATTATCTTTTTTAGAAGCTAATAAAATACGGTCTTCATCAATGTAGCGTTTCCAAATTTCATAGCTTTCAGTGTCTTTAGGCACATTGTCTTTTTCGTCACCTTCAAAAACAGTGACATACAGTTGGTCTTTTGGTATATTATAAACGGTTGTCAATAATTCCCACGCCCAAGTAATTGCATCCTCTTTGAAATAATCTCCGAATGACCAGTTACCCAACATTTCGAACATCGTATGGTGGTAAGTGTCTACACCAACCTCTTCTAAATCATTGTGTTTTCCAGAAACTCGTAAACATTTTTGACTGTTTGCGATACGTGTCACTTTCGGAACAGCATTTCCTAAAAAGTAATCTTTGAATTGGTTCATTCCTGCATTAGTAAACATCAAGGTAGGGTCATTTTTTACTACCATCGGTGCTGAAGGAACTATTTTATGTCCTTTACTTTCAAAGAAGTCAAAAAAGCGTTGTCTGATTTCCTGGATTGTCATACGTTTGATTTTGTGCAATTTTTCCCAAAGATAAGGGATTATTATTTATTTGAAGGAATGAATTTCGTGATTCTAATTCTAAATATTAAATTGAAAATTAAATTTAATAAATCGAGAGTAATAGGTATAAATACCTGAAATAAATAGTAATGAATTTTTTTTAATTATTTCATTTATTTTTGTTTAATTATTTTTGAACAAATATGAAAAACAAACCTATTCTTAAAAAAATAATTATTTACCTATTTATAGGTATAGTTTCTCTTACAATGAGTTATTTTATATTTAACAAAGAAGATTTTATTAAATCATTCATTATAATATCGTCATCTGTATATTTTGGAATTATTGTCTTTAATTTTTTTTTCAAAAAGAAGACTTCTAATTAAAATTTGATTTGAATTAATATATTATATATGAATGACACAAAGTTTTATATTGATGTTTTTTTAAGAATAATTTCATTCTTGATATTATTCTACCACATAATATTCACTAATTACTATAAAAACGAAAATTATAAAAGGCTTAAGGTTACAGATATTATACTTCACATAATTTTATTGTTGATTTTTGCATTTAATATTTTTGATGTATTTCTATCTTAAATCAAAGTTTTTTATTTTTAGTGAAGCGTGGTTTAAAATGCCCCGCTTTTTTTGTTAAATGTTAAAATTTATTTTTTTAACATTTTAAATTAGTAATTCATCGAATATCGGCGTAAATTGTATTTACAAGTTTAATGTTTCGTTGCTTAAAAACGTAGGTATTTAAAAGGGTATATAGCATTGGAACATTTATTATTCGTTTCATTTTATATTCTTTGAGTTATGAGTTTGTTAGATTCAATTAGAAAAGACTATTCTATCAGCACGACAGATTGGTCTTTGGAAGATTATCTTTCACAATGCAGAGATAATCCATCATTATATGCTTCTCCAGCAGAACGTATTTTAAAAGCCATAGGTGAACCTCAATTGATTGATACTAAATTAGACGATAGATTGAGTCGCATCTATTCGAACAAGGTAATAAAACGTTATCCTGCTTTTGCTGAATTTTATGGAATGGAAGAAACCATAGAACAAATCGTTTCTTTCTTCAAACACGCAGCGCAAGGATTGGAAGAGAAAAAGCAGATTTTATATTTGTTAGGTCCTGTTGGTGGGGGAAAATCTTCTCTTGCTGAAAGACTTAAACAATTAATGGAGCAAAGTAATATTTATGTATTAGTTGCAGACGGAGTTGTTTCACCTGTTTGGGAAAGTCCTTTAGGATTATTTGCTGGTTACAAAGGCCAAATAGAAGAAGAGTATGGAATTCCAAAACGCTATATTCCAGCTTGTCCTTCGCCTTGGGCGACTAAACGGCTCGCTGAATTTGATGGTGATGTTTCAAGGTTTAGAGTGCGTGCATTTAAATTGTCAATTGCTTCTCAAATTGGGATTGCAAAAAACGAACCGGGTGATGAAAATAATCAAGATATCAGTTCATTAGTAGGGAAGGTAGATATCCGTAAATTGGCAGAATTTCCACAAAACGATGCAGACGCCTACAATTATTCTGGTGCTTTGTGCAGAGCAAATCAAGGAATGATGGAGTTTGTGGAAATGTTTAAAGCACCAATCAAGGTTCTTCATCCTTTGTTAACAGCAACACAAGAAGGGAATTACAACGGAACAGAAAGTTTACCATCGATTCCTTTTCAGGGAATAATTTTGGCTCACTCGAATGAAAGTGAATGGGAAGTTTTTTCAAATGATAAAAAGAACGAAGCCTTCTTGGATAGGGTTAACATTGTGCGTGTTCCTTATTGTTTACGTGTAGATGAAGAAGTTGCGATTTACCAAAAATTAATAAAAAATTCATCCTTGGCAGAAGCGCCGTGTGCACCGATGACTTTGGATTTATTAGCCCAATTTTCAGTATTGACTCGTATCAAAAAAACAGAAAATTCTTCGTTATATTCAAAAATGCGTATTTACAATGGCGAGAATTTGAAAGAGATTGATTTGAAAGCGAAGTCTTTACAGGAGTATCGTGATGATGCTGGGATTACAGAAGGAATGCAAGGAATTTCAACACGTTTTGCTTTTAAAGTGCTATCCAAAGTGTTTAATCACGATTCGGAAGAAATTGCTGCTAATCCAGTTCATTTATTTTACATACTTGAACAAGAAGTGATTAAATTACAATTACCGAAAGAAACAGAAGATTTTTACTTGAATATATTAAAGTCTATGTTATCTGCTCGATATGCTGAATTCATAGGAGATGAAATTCAAAAAGCTTATGTGGATTCATACCAGGAATATGGACAAAATTTATTCGAACGTTATATAACATATGCGGATTATTGGTGTCAAGACAATGAATACCGTGATCCAGAAACAGGAGAACAATTTGATAGACAATTGTTAAATGTAGAATTGGAAAAAATTGAAAAACCTGCGGGTATTGCCAATCCAAAAGATTTTCGAAATGATGTAGTACAATTCTATTTACGATATAGAGCTAAAAATGGAGTTTCTCCGCGTTGGGATGCCTATGAAAAAATTAAAAACGTAATCGAAAAACGTATTTTTTCTAAAACGGAAGATTTAATCCCTGTAATTTCTTTCTCATCGAAAGCTTCGCGTGACGAAGAGAAAAAACATTCAGAATTTATTGATAGAATGCACGCTAAAGGATATACGTTTAAACAAATCAAGTTATTAACAGAGTGGTATTTGAGAGTTAGAAAATCAAATTAAAAATATAACCATGAGCATACAAGTTGTCGACCGAAGAAACAATCCTAAAGGGAAGTCTTCGGAGAACAGACAACGTTTGCTGAAACGATTGGAAAATCAGATTCAAAAGGCGTTGCCTGATATCATAAAAAATACAAACGTAAAAGATATTTCTGGTTCGGGTGAACAGGTTAAAATCCCTGTAAAAGGAGTTGGAGAACCTCAATTTTCATATCAGCCTGGGACAGGGAATCATCATCATATTCAACCTGGTAACAAAGAGTTTTCTACTGGTGATACTTTTAAAAAACCACCGAAAGGAAGTGGTGGTAGTGGAAATGGTCAACAAGGTTCAAACGATCCATCGAATTCAGAAGATGATTTTTTTGTATCGGTAAGTAGGGATGAATTTTTGGATTTCTTTTTTGCAGATTTGGAATTGCCTGATATGGTCAAAAAGCATTTGAATACGATTGTCGATTTTAAACAAAAAAGGGCCGGGTATTCAAATCAGGGAACTCCCAATCGTTTAAATATTGTTCGTTCTTATCAAAATTCTATGTCTCGTCGTATGGCAGGAACATTATATTTTGATAAAGAAATTGAAAAATTGAAGACGCGTTTTGAAAAAGAACGGTTAAGTGAAGAAGAAAAAGAACTCATTCAAAAAGAAATTGACCGTCTTCAAAAAATGAAAAACGCTATGTCTTTTATGGAAGAGACCGATTTAAGGTATAATAACTTTGAACAATATCCTGTGCCAATAACATCTGCAGTAATGTTTTGCATTATGGACGTCTCAGGTTCAATGGGAGAGAAAGAAAAAGACATTGCGAAACGTTTTTTTATGTTGTTGTATCTTTTTTTGACGAAGCAGTATGAGCGTATTGAAATTGTTTTTATTCGACATCATACAGAAGCAAAAGAGGTAAGTGAATTTGAGTTTTTCAATTCAAAAGAGAGTGGAGGAACTGTTGTGGCTCCTGCTTTGGAGTTGATGCGAAAAATAATTCAGGAACGCTATGCAACAAATTGGAATATTTACTCAGCACAAGTTTCAGATGGAGATGTGTGGAATAAAACAGATGCAGAAGATTGTGGTAAATTAATGTTGAATGAGTTATTACCTAAAATCCAGTATGCAAATTATATAGAAGTGTGTAGAAACACGCCTAGCGACTTATGGGATGTCTACCAAAATGTGAAGTCGAAAAGAAACAATTTTGAAATTGGAAAAATTCATGAAGTTTCTCAAATCTGGTCTGTGTTTCAAGATTTTTACAAGAAAAAAACTACAGCACTATGAAAACTACAGCATTTTATAGAAATTTATTTTGTCGGGCAGATTGGAATATTCAAACTATTTTAGAAGCTGATGATGTAATCAGTCAAATTGCAAAAGATTATTTAGGTTTAGACACCTATCCGAATCAATTCGAGATAGTTAGTTCGGAACAAATGTTGGATGCATACTCACTTGTGGGGTTACCTATTTCGTATCATCATTGGAAATTCGGTAAAGATTTCGTCATCAATCAAAATAATTATAAAAAAGGAAGAATGGGATTAGCTTATGAATTGGTTATCAATTCAAATCCTTGTATTTCCTATAATATGGAAGATAATTCTACTTGTTTGACTTTGTTGGTGTTAGCACACGCATCTTATGGACATAATCATTTTTTTAAAAATAATTACCTTTTCAAGCAATGGACAAATGCAGACAGTATTGTAGATTATTTATTGTTTGCTAGGAAGTATATAGCAAAATGCGAAGAGAAATACGGATATCAAGAAGTTGAATTAGTATTAGATGCTTGTCACGCGTTGATGAATTATGGCGTAGATAAGTATAAAAAACCAAAATCAATTTCACCAAAAGAAGAACGTGAACGGTTTAAGCAAAAGGTAGAAGATGAACGCGTATTATTAAATGATATCTGGCGAACATTACCTAATCAAAAAGATGATAATTCCTATTTAAGAAAGTTTCCACAACAACCGGAAGAGAATATCTTGTATTTCATTGAAAAGCATTCTCCCGTATTGAAAGAGTGGCAACGGGAAATTGTGCGTATCGTTCGAAAAATTGCTCAATATTTCTATCCCCAAGGTCAAACAAAAGTGATTAATGAAGGGTGTGCAACATTTTCTCATTATGAAATTATTCAGCAATTATATGAAAGAGAGTTTGTAGACGAAGGTTTTATGATGGAGTTTTTACACCACCATTCGAATGTAATATATCAACCTGCGTTTGATTCAAATCATTATTCAGGAATAAATCCTTATGCGTTGGGTTTTGCTATTTTTAGTGATATCAAGCGAATGAGTTTAGCCCCTACGAGTGAAGATTTACAATGGTTTCCTGAAATAGCAGGGAAAGGCAATTGGAAAAATGATTTTATAAATATCGTTGAAAATTACAAAGACGAAACATTTGTGATGCAATTTCTATCCCCAAAAGTGATACGAGATTTCCGTTTGTTTGATATCGAAGACTTGCAAGAAAAAGATTTTTATACCATAAGTAACATTCATAACGAACAAGGGTATAAGGCTATACGAACAAATTTAGCCTTAAATTACAACCGTTCGAAATATGTCCCAGAAATACAAGTATACCAAGTGGCTGTAATGGGCGATAGGACATTGACCTTGGACTACACTTCCACGGATAATCGCACTATTTTGAAAGAAAAAGCAGAAAAGGTACTTGAATATGTCCATTTCCTTTGGGGTTTTCCAGTTAGATTAATCGCTGATGAAGATATGGGAAATATCATTTCGGAAGTGAAATAAACACTTTTTTTTCGTTTTCTCCTAGTGGAAGGAGATAGTGGGTTAGGAAAAGTGTTTATCACGATTAATTTGTCACACAAACCGACAGAATGTCATAACATATCCTGCTTTTAAAGATGTAAAAGTGCAAATTGACATAAAAATTTGCTAATTATCTCTTGGCATAAAGATTGAAAAGAAACTATAAAATCGAAAAAGTAAAACATACAATTATGGGAAAAATAATCGGAATTGACTTAGGAACCACAAACTCATGTGTTGCCGTAATGGAAGGAAATGAGCCAGTGGTAATCGCTAACTCAGAAGGTAAAAGAACTACTCCTTCAATCGTAGCATTTGTTGAAGGTGGTGAGCGTAAGGTTGGTGATCCTGCTAAACGTCAAGCAATCACAAACCCTAAAAAGACTATCTACTCAATCAAACGTTTCATGGGAGCGTCATTTGATGAGTCTTCAAGAGAGATAAGCCGTGTTCCATACGAAATGGCAAAAGGAGATAATAACATCCCTCGCGTTAAAATTGACGACAGACAATATACACCTCAAGAAATATCTGCAATTATTCTTCAAAAAATGAAGAAAACAGCAGAAGATTATTTAGGACATGAAGTAACTGAAGCAGTTGTTACAGTTCCTGCATACTTTAATGATGCGCAACGTCAAGCGACGAAAGAAGCTGGTGAAATTGCTGGTTTAACTATCAAACGTATCATTAACGAACCAACTGCAGCAGCATTAGCATATGGTTTAGATAAAAAAGGAGAAGATAAAAAAATCGTAGTATTTGACTTTGGTGGAGGTACACACGACGTATCTGTATTAGAGTTAGGTGATGGTGTATTTGAAGTATTATCTACAGATGGTGATACTCACTTAGGTGGTGATGATGTTGATCAAGTAATTATCGATTGGTTAGCTGATGAATTCAAAAATGACGAAGGAGTTGATTTACGTCAAGATCCAATGGCATTACAACGTTTGAAAGAGGCTGCTGAAAAAGCAAAAATCGAGTTATCTTCTACAACTTCTTCAGAAATTAACTTGCCTTACATCATGCCAGTGAATGGTATTCCAAAACACTTGGTAAGAACTTTACAACGTTCTAAATTCGAGCAATTAATTTCTTCAATCGTAGAGAGAACAATCGCTCCATGTCGTTCAGCTTTACAAAATGCAGGTTTATCTGCAAGCGATATTGATGAGGTGATTTTAGTAGGTGGTTCTACACGTATCCCTGTAATCCAGGAAGCTGTTGAGCGTTTCTTCGGAAAAGCACCTTCAAAAGGAGTTAACCCAGATGAAGTTGTGGCTTTAGGAGCAGCAATCCAAGGTGGGGTATTAACAGGTGAAGTGAAAGATGTTCTTTTATTAGACGTTATACCTTTATCAGTAGGTATCGAAACTATGGGTGGTGTTATGACTAAATTAATTGATGCTAACACAACTATTCCAACTAAAAAGTCTGAGACTTTCTCTACAGCAGCAGACAATCAACCAGCGGTAGACATTCACGTGTTACAAGGTGAGCGTCCAATGGCAAATGATAATAAGTCTTTGGGTCGTTTCCAATTGACTGATATTCCACCAGCACCAAGAGGAGTTCCTCAAATTGAAGTAACTTTCGATATCGATGCTAATGGTATCATGCATATCTCTGCAAAAGATAAAGGAACAGGTAAATCTCAATCAATCAAAATTGAGGCTGGTTCAGGATTGAGCGATGCTGACATCGAAAGAATGAAAGCAGAAGCTGAGAAATTTGCTGAAGAAGATAAAAGAAAACGTGATGAAGTTGAAAAAATCAACAAAGCGGACTCGTTAATTTTCCAAACAGAGCGTCAATTGAAAGAGTATGGAGATAAAATATCTGCAGACAAAAAACAACCAATCGAAGATGCATTAGCTTCATTGAAAGCTGAGTTCGAAGCTAAGAATTATGAAAACTTAGATGCAGCAATGGAAAAATTAAACAATGTATTCCAAGCGGCTTCCCAAGACATGTATAATGCAGCAAACAACGCTGGAACTCAAGATGCTCAACAAGGTGGTGCTAATCCTCAAGATGAAGTAACAGATGTTGACTTCGAAGAAGTACAAGATAAAAAATAATCTTTAACGATTATAATATACTTAAAGGGCTTTCAAACGAAAGCCCTTTTCATTTTTTTCTTTATGTTTACCTAATTTTATTATAATGAAGAGAAAAGTAATTTATAAGATTATTTATCCTAATGGAAAAATATACATTGGGAAAGATTTAACAGGAAGTATAAATTATTTTGGAAGTGCAAAATCTGAACTTATCGAAAAAGATTTTAATGAAGAAGAAAAAATGTCTTTTACAATTACAAAAGAAATTTTATTTCAATCATATGAAATTGATGATAAAGAGTTAAATAAGTTAGAAGTAGAATTTATAAGAAAGTTCAATTCGAACAATCCAATGATTGGGTATAATCAATGGCCTAAATTCATAAAATAATATATAAAAAAAACGCACATCATTTAGATGAACGTTTTAGTTTTAATTGTATTAAGATTTCTTCACATATTCAGTTATAATCACAATCGTTTGACCATTTACTTTACCTTCAATATAAATAGGGTTGTTTTGGTCTAAAGATATATTTCGAACTGCCGTTCCTCTTTTTGCGGTAAATCCTCCACCTTTTACATTTAAGTCTTTTATTAATACGACATTGTCACCTGCTTGCAAACGAACGCCATTCACGTCTTTATGATATTCTTCGGCTTCTTTATCTTCTCCTTCACCAGTTGATTTAGCCCAGTTTAATGTTTCGTCTTCTAAGTATAGCATATCCAACAAATCTTGAGGCCAGCCTTCACTTTTTAAACGCTGTAACATTCTCCAAGCAACAACTTGTACCGCAGGAGTTTCAGACCACATACTTTCATTTAAACATCTCCAATGGTTCGTGTCCATTGCATCAGGATTTTCAATTTGAGATGTACACGTATCGCAAGTAAAAATATAATCTTCTAATCTACTATTGTTTGGAGCAGGAGCTACTTCGTAAGGTGTTAAATTTTCTGTGTTTCCGCAAAGTTCACAACAATTGTTGCTTCTAGCAGCTAATTCTTTTTCAAATGCCATAATTCAGATATTTCAGATGCCAAAAGTAGAAAATTTATATTAGTGATTGTAAATCAATTATTATGTTAGAATTAATCCAAATAGTAGTTGATTGACTTGTAGCCATCACTTTTTTCCATTAAAAAAGGAATGATTATTTTTATCGGAATAAACACAAGATTCAATGCGATTTTTTGAATTAGCAAAATTGGGAGATAATGGCATAGCTAAATATGTGGGAACAATTTTACTCCTTGCTTCAACTTTAATTGGTTTTGGTCAACTTCCTTTGATGATAGCTTTAATGTTAAAAGGAATTTCGTTGGAATCAATGGAAATTATGGATGCATATCAAATAAGAATGTTGTTGGGTAACAACATGTTTATTTTGGTTCAATTAATTCCGTTTATTATTTTATTAATGTTTTTGCTTTTTGCAGTAAGTAAATTACATAAGAGACCAATTATCACCTTATTTACAACGCGTTTAGAAATCGATGTTAAGCGAATTTTTTTTGCATTTGCAATTTGGTCTGTTTTTTTATCTGGGAGTTTGGTGCTATCTGTTTTAATGGGGGCTGAATTGAAATGGAATTTTAATCCTAAAACTTTTTTAATGTTGACCGGAATCTCATTCTTTATTCTTCCATTACAAACTACTTTTGAAGAGTTGTTTTTTAGAGGGTATTTAATACAATCTTTTGCCAGACGATTTAAAACACCTTTATTTCCAATGATATTCTCAGGAGTGATTTTTGGATTGATGCATTTTTCGAACCCTGAGGTTAATGTGTTGGGTTTTGAAATTATTACATATTATATACTTACAGGAATTTTTACAAATTTAATGGCAGTTATGGATGAGGGTTTAGAGCTGGGTATTGGTTTTCACGCTGCAAATAATATTTTTGGTTGTTTAATTATCACCAATAATTGGCAAGTTTTTCAAACAGATGCTTTATGGATGGATATGTCTAAACCTGCAATTGGATTAGATTTATACATCACGTTATTTGTTTTTTTTCCTTTGATGCTTTTCATCTTTTCTAAAAAATATAAATGGAAAACATTGAAAGAGTCATTATTAACAAAAGTTTCAGATAGCCACTGATTTTCCCTAAATTTACAACAATGGAAATTCTTCAATTAGAAAATATTACTAAATCTTTCTTTCAGAAAATTGCAGTAGATGATGTTTCATTGTCTCTAAAAGAAGGTGAGATTTTTGGATTATTAGGTCCTAATGGTGCGGGGAAAACAACTTTAATACGAATTATAAATCGTATTGTTACCCCAGAAAAGGGAATAGTAAGGTTTAAAGGGGACATGATGACTGGTAAAAGTCTTGCTCAAATTGGTTATTTACCCGAAGAAAGAGGATTATATAAAACAATGACAGTATATGATCAAGCGATGTTTTTAGGTCGTTTGAGAAGAATGTCTAAATCAGATGTAAATTCAAGTTTGAATTTTTGGTTAGATAAATTTGAAATAGGTTCTTGGAAAAATAAACGCATCGAAGAATTGTCTAAAGGGATGGCTCAAAAAGTACAGTTTATCTGTGCAATCCTTCATCAACCGAATTTATTGATTTTAGATGAGCCTTTTAGTGGATTTGATCCCGTAAATGTGGAATTAATTCAAAACGAATTGATTTCCATGAAAAATGATGGAAAAACAATATTACTCTCAAGTCATAATATGAAAAGTGTAGAGGATATTTGTGATCGCGCCGCGTTAATCCATCAATCAAAGAAAATACTAGACGGTCAAGTTGTTGATATTCGCGAAGAAAGAAAAGATGGTCGTTTTGCAATTAAGTTTAAGGGGAATATGTTAGGCTTTGCAAATGCGTTATGGGCAGGATTTGAATTGGTTGAACACATAGAGCATGGAAATAATAGGCATACTGCATATGTTAAATTGAGAGGCGAGAATACTTTTCAAGATTTATTAAAGGTTTTATTAGGACAAATAGAAATTGAATCAGCTTGGGAAGTTCTACCTTCTATGCAACAAATATTTATTGATTTAGTAAAAAGAACGGCATGAGAATAAGTTGGTTAGTTGCTCAAAGAGAATTACTTGAACGAATTAAAACTAGATCGTTCATTAGTATGGCAATTGTAGGCCCTTTACTTGTTTTATTGATTACATACATTTTATTTGTTTTAGGTGGAAATGATAAATCAAATTGGAAGGTATTAATTGCAGATCCAGCGAATATTATGGAAGCTAAAATTTTAGCAAACAATAATGGGTCGATTTCGTATGATTTTGCTAATAATTATGTTCAATTAGAAGAGTTTGAAAATGGAAAACGTTTTCAAAAATATGATGTCCTAATAGAAGTAAACGAAAAAATATTAATTAACAAAACAGCATATTTATTTTACCGTGAAAAACCAAATTTTTCAACTTCAATGACAATGCAGTTTCAATTAGAGAGACGTTTAGAAGAAGTTTTAGCTGAAAGATTTACCAAAATGACTGTGCAAGATTATCGAAGAATAAAACAACCACTCACTGTTGGATTTAGAAATTTATATGACCCTAAAAATGAGTCTACTACTCTTGATTCTTGGGTAGGTTTCTTTTTTGGTGGTTTAATTTTATTTTTTATTCTACTTTTTGGAATGACAATTTTAAGAAGTGTTTCAAGTGAAAAATCGAATCGAATTGTAGAAGTTTTGTTGGCTTCAGTTAAACCTAGACAATTGATGCTAGGGAAAATAGCAGGTATCGGTATCGCAGCAATCATTCAGTTAGGATTATGGATAATAATTGTTTCATTTGGATTGTTTGTTATCAGAGAAACTTTATTTCCAGACATGTTAGATGCATCTAAATGGGATGTAGCCAAAATGGCGAAAGAAGTACAAAATATGACCTTTCAGCAACAATTAAATCGTTCATACGGATACAATAGCTTTGTAGAATTAATTTATGATCGAATTCAATTTGATAATATGTTGTTTTATTTCTTAATATTTTTAGTTGCAGGGTATATTTTTTATGGGACATTTTTTGCTGCGTTAGGAGCAACTTCAGGTTCTGAAAATGATGGTCAACAATTTATAATCCCTATCGTTTTATTGTTGTTAATTGCATTGTGGGCAGGGTATTACGTTCTAAATAATCCAGAAAGTTCTCTTTCTTTTTGGTTTTCAATGTTGCCCTTTACTTCTCCAATGGTTTGTATGGTCAAATTAGCGCAAGGATATAATCCAGGAGAAGGATATCAATTATTTGTTTCCTTTGGAATATTAGTTATATCTTCGTTACTAACATTACGAATTGCTGGTAGGTTATATACTAATGGAATATTACAATTTGGACATCGATTAAGGCTAAATCAATTTGTTAAGTGGTTGAGAAATGGATAAAAAAAGAATTGCCGTCATAGATTTAGGAACAAATACATTCAATTTGTTAATTGCAGATGTAACGAAAGAAGAAATTGAAGTTATTCATTCAGAGAAAGATGGTGTCGCATTAGGTATGGGAGGATTGAATGAAGGAGTAATTAAAGCCGATGCTATCTTACGTGCTTTAAAAACGATGCAACATTTTAACAAAATGTGTGATGTTCATTATGTTGATGAGATAAGAGCATTCGGTACATCTGCTATTCGCAGCGCTATAAATGGTAAAGACTTTGTTCAGTTGATAGAGAAAGAAACAGCTATTCAAGTTGATATAATCACTGGTGAACAAGAAGCTAGATATATTTACGAAGGAGTTAAGTGGACTTATAACTTTACTGAGCCTTCAATGGTGATGGATGTTGGAGGTGGAAGTACGGAATTTATTTTTGCTGATGAATTAGGGATAAAAGATTTGGTAAGTTTAAACATAGGTGTTTCCCGTATCTTTCAAGAATTAGAATTAAATGATCCTTTAACTTCAGGGGACTGTTTGAAAGTTGAACAATGGATTGAAGAAAGAGCAGGAGTATTTATTAATTCTAAAAAATGCAACACTTTAGTTGGAGCATCAGGGTGTTTTGAGACGTTTTATGAAATGATTTATAAAAAGTCATTCCCTAGTGTCACTGAGGCAATAGAATTATCTATAAATGATTTAAATACAGTTTTAGATAAAATCATTTTTTCAAGTCAAGAAGAAAGAGATAATAACCCTCATATTATTCCAATTCGTAGAAAAATGGCCCCAATAGCAGCCGTTAAGACTAAATGGGTCCTTGACAAATTAGGGGTTAAAAAAGTGATAGTCTCTCCTTGTTCGTTAAAAGAAGGTGTGTTACAATCTTAGTTATTAAAATCGTAAATTGGTTGAGTTTTTCCCTTTTTTGTTGAGTGACAAGTATTACACGAACCTGATTCAATAGAGTTATTCATTGAAATTGTATCTCCATTTTTTGTGATTATAGCAGGATATTTTCCTACAAAATCAACACTTTCTGTTGTGTAGAAGTTTCCTGATTTGTCAATTGGAATTCTTTTTACTTCACCAATAATTTTGGACCAATCATTCGCATCCCGATTAAATAATACCATTACAGCATCTGTTAATGGTGTAGATTTATCTTTTTTATAAGCAGTTCCAGCAACTGTAAAACAACCTCTCCCTTCTTCTCCAGAAGCATGACATTTAGTGCATGTTTCGCCAGCGTTGTGACTTGCTCTTGTAGCGGTACTTATATTTGTTTCTTCACATTTTCCTGAGCCATGTCTCTCACAAGAGACTAAACTGACATAAAAAAGAATGATGATGTGGATATTTTTGATTTTCATAAGTTGAATTTTACAAATACAAATAACGTAAAAAAAAGGGAGAAAATCATTTGAGTTATTAATTCAAATTAATTATAAATAGGGATTGAAAATCTTATTTAAGTATAGAGTAAAACATTTCTTTTATGCACATTATATATTTAATATTTTTATTTAAATAAAATTATATAATTATTTTATTATTATTTATTTATTTTACTTTGATTAAAGTAAAATATTGTGTTGATAATACTCTTTTTTAATTCAGAAAATGAGTTTTAAATCACCCCTTGTTTTGGTAAATTTGATACTCTTTATATTTTGAAATATGTACCTAATATTCGATACAGAAACCACTGGATTACCTCGCGATTGGAACAAACCATATACAGATACAGATAATTGGCCAAGAGCAATTCAAATTGCTTGGCAATTACACGATGAATTAGGAAATCTAATCGAAGCAAAGGATTACATAATACAGCCAGATGGATTTGATATTCCCTTTGATGCTGAAAAAGTCCATGGTATTTCAACAGCGCTTGCTTGGGATCAAGGAAAACCGTTGAGAGATGTGATGGAAGAATTTGAAGGTGTTTTAAAACGATCTAAATTTGTTGTAGGTCAAAATATTAGTTTTGATAAAAATATTGTTGGTTGTGAGTTTGTTCGATTGGGATTAGATAATTTTTGGCAAAATAATCCTGTTTTAGACACGTGTACTGAAGTGACAGCCAACATGTGTAAATTACCTGGGGGACGTGGAGGAAGGTATAAGTTACCAACATTATCTGAATTACATTCTGAACTTTTTGGTGAACCATTTGCTGAAGCTCATAATGCAACAGCCGATGTCGAAGCAACAACAAGATGTTTTTTTGAATTAATTAGAAGAGAAGTTTTTACTGCAAGTGAGTTAAAGCAAGAAATTAGCTATTTCAAAAGATTTCAAGAGGCAAACCCGGGACGAATATCTCCAATAGGTCTAGTACATGTTAACTTGAAAGAGGAAAGTGCTAAGTTAAAACAGAAATCATCAGTTGGATCAAATGAAACAGTTACAAAAGATATTTCTCATTTACAAGATTTACCTTTTGTCCATTTACATACACATTCTCAATTTTCAATATTACAATCAACAATTTCAATTCCAGCGTTAGTAGAAAAAACGGCAAAACTAAATTTACCAGCTGTAGCATTAACTGACGTTGGAAACATGATGGCTGCCTTTCATTTTGAAAAGGCAGTTAGTGGCCACAATAAAAAAATCAAAGAAGAGCGTAAAATAGCCGAAGAAAATAACGAACCTTTTTCAAAAAACGAGATTATCCCGATTATTGGTTGTACGTTTAATATTTGTGAAAATCATTTAGATAAAACCAAAAAAGATAATGGATTTCAAGTCGTTTTTCTTGCTAAAAACAAAAATGGATACCAAAATCTTATCAAATTGTCTTCTATTGCTTTCACTGAGGGAATGTATTACGTTCCAAGAATTGATAAAGCTTTAGTTGATAAATACAAAGAAGATATCATTGTATTATCAGGCAATATGTATGGAGAAATTCCATATTTGTTATTAAATGTCGGTGAAAAACAAGCAGAAGAGGCTCTTTTATGGTGGAAAGAACGTTTTGGAGCAGATTTTTATCTTGAACTTATGCGACATGGTCAAGAAAACGAAGATCGTGCTAATGAAGCGCTAATTCGCCTTGCTAAAATTCACTCTATAAATTTAGTTGCTACGAACAATGTTTACTACCTTGAGAAATCAGATGCATCTGCGCACGATGTGTTGTTATGTGTTAAGGATAATGAACTTGTTGCAACCCCTAAAGGAAGAGGTCGCGGTTTCCGTTATGGATTAGATAATGAGGAGTATTACTATAAGTCTCCTGAAGAAATGAAGCAATTGTTTGCTGATTTACCTGAAGCGATTGAAAGTATTGGAGAAATCATTGCTAAAATAGAACCATTTGGTTTAGCACGTGATGTACTATTGCCTGCATTTGATATTCCTAATGAATTTCAAGACCCATTAGATCAAGAAGATGGTGGGAAAAGAGGGGAAAATAATTATTTACGACACCTAACCTATGTCGGTGCAGCGAAAAGATATGAAGAGATTACGGATGAAATCCGAGATCGTTTAGATTTTGAGTTAGCTACTATTGAAAGAACAGGATACCCAGGATATTTTTTGATTGTTCAAGATTTTTGTCAGGCAGCACGTGATATGGGGGTGTCAGTTGGGCCTGGTCGTGGTTCTGCAGCTGGTTCTGCAGTAGCATATTGTATCGGAATTACAAATGTTGACCCTGTAAAATACGATTTACTATTTGAGCGTTTTTTAAATCCCGATCGTGTATCGATGCCTGATATTGACATTGATTTCGATGATGAGGGTAGAGGAAAGGTCATTGAGTGGGTAATTAATAAATATGGGGCCAATCAAGTTGCTCAAATCATTACTTATGGTACGATGGCTGCAAAATCATCGATTCGTGATACTGCCAGAGTGCTTGATTTACCATTGTTTGAAGCGGATAAGCTTGCGAAATTGGTGCCGGATATTTCCTTGAAAAAATTATTTTCAATGGACGATGCTGATTTAGCAAATAAGTTAAAAAACAAAACGGAAGACATTCAAGCTGCAAATGAGTTAAAGAGAATTTCTACGGGAAGTGATTTATCAGCACAGGTTATTCAACAAGCAAAAATGTTGGAAGGATCTGTAAGAAATACAGGGATTCATGCTTGTGGAGTGATTATTACACCATCTGATATCACGCAATTTGTTCCTGTCGCTACAGCAAAAGATTCTGATATGTGGTGTACACAGTTTGATAACTCGGTTGCTGAATCTGCAGGATTGTTGAAAATGGATTTCCTTGGTTTAAAGACGCTTACTTTAATTAAGTATGCGGTCAAAAATATTAAGGAACGACATGGGATTGATTTAGATCCTGATCATTTTCCAATAGATGATGAAAAAACATATGAATTATTCCAAAGGGGTGAAACAGTAGGTATATTCCAATACGAATCTCCTGGAATGCAAAAATACATGCGTGAATTAAAACCGACTGTTTTTGCGGATTTAATTGCGATGAATGCTTTATATCGTCCTGGACCACTTGAATATATACCATCTTTCATTAAGCGTAAACACGGTGAAGAGCCAATCGTTTATGATGTAGATGACTGTGAAGAGTATTTAAAAGAAACCTATGGTATTACCGTTTACCAAGAACAGGTAATGTTACTTTCTCAAAAGTTAGCTGGTTTTACAAAAGGGGAAGCAGATACACTTCGTAAAGCAATGGGTAAAAAGCAGAAAGATGTTTTGGATAAAATGAAACCTGCTTTTATCGAACGTGGACAAGAGAAAGGTCACGATCCAGTGAAATTAGAAAAGATATGGAAAGACTGGGAAGCATTTGCATCGTACGCCTTTAACAAATCTCACTCAACGTGTTATGCTTGGATTGCATACCAAACAGCGTATTTGAAGGCGAATTATCCAGCAGAATATATGGCTTCTGTATTGTCAAATAATATGAATGACATTAAGCAGGTGACCTTTTTTATGGAGGAATGTAAACGAATGGGAGTTCCTGTTCTTGGACCAGATGTGAATGAATCTGATTATCTCTTTACTGTAAATAAAGAGGGGGCAATCCGTTTTGGCTTAGGAGCAATTAAAGGAATGGGGAGTGGGCCTGTTGATGCAATCATAAGTGAAAGAACAGAAAATGGTAATTATACATCCATTTTTGATATGGCTAAACGTGTAAATTTGAGAATGTGTACTAAAAAAGCATTTGAAAGTTTAGCATATGCAGGTGGGTTTGATTCATATAAAAATGTTCACAGAGCACAATATTTCAAGGAGGAAGGAAATGGGAGAACATTTATAGAGAGTGCGATACGTTTTGGTAATAATTTTCAAGAAAATGAAAATTCTTCACAAGCATCATTATTTGGTGAGGCAAGTGGTACTGTAATTCCAGAGCCAGAAATTCCGAAGGCAGAAGAATGGCCAACAATGTATAAGTTGAGTAAGGAGCGTGAAGTAGTTGGGATATTTATTTCTGGACATCCGTTAGATGATTATCGTATGGATATTGAAGCTTTTTGTAATGGAAACATAGGAATGCTCACGAATCCAGCTGAGCATCTCAACAAAGAAGTTACAATTGCTGCAGTAGTGGGTGAATGTGAACATCGTATGACCAAAAATAATGAGCCTTTTGGGACAATGATTGTTGAAGATTATACAGATTCACATAAACTCTTTTTCTTCAAAGAAAATTATCTGAAATTCAAACCATATTTTATGTCTGATAATTTTATCAGTATAAAAGGGAAGTTTGAAATTCCGCGCCATCGTAAAGATCCTGAGTTTGTTGTTCAAAGCATCGAATTTTTATCTGATTTAAGAGATAAAAAGGCCAATTTTATAAATGTGAAGATTTCAACTAAAAAATTGGATCAAATAATGATTATGGATTTAAATAAGTTATTTTTAGATAACGAAGGAAAGTGTAATGTTCGATTTGTTATTTACGATCCATTAGAAGATTTATCTGTAACTATGCCGTCTAAAAACATGCGAATTGATCCAAATAATGAATTGATTAAGAGTTTAAAGGAGTTTGATTTAGAATTTGAATTAACCGATAAGTAATGAGTAATAAAACTAATTTATCTGAATTGCTTGGAATTCAATTTCCAATCATTATGGCTCCGATGTTTTTGGTGTCAAATACCCAAATGATTATTGAAGGACTTAAAGCAGGAATTACTGGAGCAATTCCTGCTTTGAATTATCGTAGTACCGATGAATTAAAAGAAGCTATAAGATTGATCAAGCAACATTCTGATAAACCCTTTGGTATCAATTTAATTGTAAATAAGTCAAATTTTTTATTGGAAGAACAATTACGAGTTTGTTGTGAAGAAAAAATTGGGTTTATCATTACTTCTTTAGGATCTCCCGAATTAGTGATAAAAGAAGCACATAGACATAATGTTTTGGTTTTTTGTGATGTTACGAATGTAAAATATGCCAAAAAAGTTCAAGCTTTGGGGGCTGATGCAATAATTGCTGTAAACAAAGAAGCAGGTGGGCACGCGGGTACGATTTCATACAAGCAGTTAATTCCTGATTTATTAAAAACTTGTTCTATTCCAATTATTTCTGCTGGGGGAGTAGGTAATCACCAACAATACACAGCATTAATGGGCTTAGGTGTGGCGGGGCTTTCGATAGGTAGTATTTTTATAGCTTCGGAGGAATGTGGTGTTTCGCAAGACTATAAGCAAGCGTGTGTCGATTATGGTGCAAAAGACATTGTTTTGACCACTAAATTATCAGGTACACCCTGCACGGTTATTAATACTCCTTATGTTCAAGAAGTTGGAACGAAGCAAAATTGGTTAGAGCAACTTTTAAATAAAAATAAGCTATTAAAAAAGTGGTTTAAAGCATTGACGTTTTATCGTGGAATGAAATTTCTAAGAAGCGCCGCTTTTAATTCAACGTATAAAACGGTGTGGTGTGCTGGTCCTTCTATTGAGAGCGTAAATTCAATTCGACCAGTGAAAGAGATTGTAAATTCGTTAGTCTCTGAAAACTAAACTTTATATTTGCACAAAAAAATAATTATGATAGAACTTTTTCAACACATTTTACACCTTGATTTTGAATGGATTTTTGCTAATTATGGTACAGCCATTTATGTGATTTTATTCTTGGTCATTTTTATAGAAACAGGTTTGGTTGCAATGCCTTTTCTTCCTGGTGATTCTTTATTGTTTACAGCAGGTTTATTTGCTGCTTCTGGTGAATTGAATTTGGGAGCTGTTTTAGGATTGTTGTTTGTTGCTGCTGTGTTAGGTGATAACTGTAATTATTGGGTAGGTAGAAAAATAGGACTTAAAATATTCGATATTAAATTTAAAGGAAAATCAATCGTTAAACGAGAGTATTTAACTAAAACAGAGGAGTTTTTCGATAAAAATGGAGTAAAAGCTATTATTATGGCGAGATTTGTTCCATTTGTAAGAACTTTCGCTCCTTTCGCTGCGGGTGTTGGTAAAATGGAATACAAAAAATATTTTCTATTTGACGTACTTGGTGGGTTTTTATGGATTTTCAGTTTAACTATTGCAGGATATCTTCTTGGCGAAGTAGAGTGGATTCGTAAACATATTGATTTAGTTTGTTTAGGAATCATATTTATTTCTGTTTTCCCAATGATTTTGAATATACTAAAATCAAAGTTTAGTTCTAAAAATGCGTAAGTTCGGATTAATCGGAAAGTCGCTATCTCATTCCTTTTCAAAATCTTTTTTTGAAAATTATTTTTCATTAAATAAGATAAAAGCTTCCTTTGATAATTATGAGTTTCAAAATTCAGAGGATTTAAAAGCATTTCTTTCAAGAAAAGACGTTTTAGGTTGTAGTGTAACAATTCCCTACAAAGAACAAATCATTCCGTTTTTGGATGATTTAACAGAGGAAGCTAAAGAAGTAGGTGCAGTTAATTGTATCAAGCTTGAAAATAATCGCTGGGTTGGTTACAATACAGATGTGTTTGGTTTTAAGCAATCTATAAAACCTTTTTTGACGAATAAACACGAAAAAGCGTTGGTAATCGGTACTGGAGGAGCTGCTAAAGCTGTTGCTTATGTCTTAAAGGAGATTGGAATTGAAGTATTAAATATTTCTCGAACTCCACAAAAACGAAATCAATTTGGGTTTGAAGATATAAATGAATATATGCTAAAAGCTTGTAAATTAATTATTAACACTAGCCCTGTAGGAATGTTTCCAAATGATCATGAAACGATTCCCTTTCCCTTTTCATTTTTAACATCAGAGCATTTGGTGGTCGATTTGATTTATAATCCTGAAGTAACTTTATTTTTAAAAGAAGCGAAAGCTAATGGCGCTATGATTTTGAATGGCGCTTCTATGTTGAAAGAACAAGCCTTAAAATCTTGGGATATTTGGAATAATTAGATGACTGATAATATTTCTACTTTAATAAAAGAAGGTAAAAGTAAAACAATCGATTTTATTGCATCTTCTGAAAATCCCCATCATATTGCGGCATTGATTTCTTCATTTGCGAACTGCGAAGGGGGTACCTTAGTTATAGGTGTTAATTCAAAAGGAAAGTTAATCGGTGTGCTCCCCGAATTGGAAATTCAATTGCTCGAAGAGGTCATTCAACATTATCTATCAACCCAAATTCAAGTTGAAATTGAACAAGTGATTGAGAAATTTAAAGTTGCTTTGTTAGTTCGAATACCTGAATGCGATTCAAAGTTTTGTGGAGCAATTGATGTGAATGGAGAACCACATTATTTTGTAAGGACAGCAAAAGGGGAAGTTTTTGAATCTACTTTTATCATTGAAAAGTCTTGGGTATACCATCAAAAAGACACCTTTTTTTCAGAAGAAATTTTTTCCGCTTTGAGAGAAGTTTTACTAAACGAGAATCAATTGACCTTAGCTTCGATTTTTAAAGAAATAGATGCTAAAAAGTCAGATATAGAAAATACCTTGTCCATTTTGATTGAACAAAAAGTAATTGATTTTGAATTTATTAATCAAAAAGTGTATTATTATTGGATAAGAAATTCTTAAATTGTGTTCGAATACGTTCTTGAATCATTTGTTGAATTCGTTCATCAATTTGAAGACTGTTTTCAAGATAAAAATCTAATTCTTCACTTGTAAATAATCCAATCACAATTCCATTTAATTTATTTTTTAGAACTTGCTCTTTTTTTAAAGTATTTAAAATAGATTTTTCCTGAAATATTGAGTTTTGAATAATGAATTCAGGATTTATATTGTTGATATAGCTTAGTGTAATCTTGTTTAATTTTTCATTTACAAACTTTAAAATTGGTCTCAATGTCTTGTGTTGAAATAGTTCAATAGGTGATTTTACTTTGCTTTCTTGAAAAGGAATTGTTTCTCTTAGATTTAATAAAAAGTCATTGTTTTTCATTGTTCTTAGAATGTTAAAGTTGTTTAAATAACAATTTCTGAACATAAATAGTTTAGATATAATTAGAATATACGTGATTTTTTTCTTACATTCGATTATTCTTCTTTAATTGGAGAATTTTGTCAAACAAAACTAGTTTTATTTATGGGACGTCCACCAACAAAACCAGCTCGATTAAAGGATGGTTTTTATATCGAAGTCAAAAACTCAGGTTCATCTGGTGTAAGAATCAGAAGGGACACAAGAGAGCAGATGTTATTAGCTGCTGAAGAATACAGCAAAAACAAAAACGTTGTGATTCTTGGAGAAATGAGAAACGATAAATGGGTAGCAGAATAAAAAAAGGTCGGATTAACCGACCTTTTTTTATGCATTATAGTTTGTGAAAATTATTCACTAACAACTTCAAATTTAATAGTTGGTCTTACACCTTTGTGTAAATTAACTTCAGCTTCGAAAGTTCCAACTTCTTTAATAGGCTCATCTTTAATTTTTAAAGACTTACGATCAACATCATAACCAGCAACACGTAAAGCGTCAGCTAATTGAACAGTGTTTACAGAACCAAAGATTTTACCATTCTCACCAACTTTAGTAGCGATTTTAACAGTAACGTCAGCTAATTTTACAGCTAATGCTTCAGCTTCAGCTAAAATTTTAGATTCTTTGTGAGCACGTTGCTTAAGCATTTCTTCGTGCGCTTTTTTGTTTGAAGGAGTAGCCAATACAGCATATCCTTGAGGAATCAAGAAATTACGACCATAACCGTTTTTTACAGTTAC
>CANHVK010000036.1 GCA_947464135.1 Flavobacteriia bacterium
AAAATATTAAGAGTTTAGGAATCAATAATGAAGAATGGCAGAATTTTTTAAAAATATGTATTGATTATTTTATTCGTGAAAATTTTCATTTCTCTTTTGATGAAAATGTAAATCAATTATTATTAAGAAAGTATTTTAAATCAAATGTTTACCCTTCATACACAGATGTTGAAAGTGTTAAAAAATGGCCTGTTTTCAAAGAAAATAGAAGAGTACAAAATCGTTTAGTTTTAATCCTTTGTGCTGGTTTGGGCTATCATTCAATAGATATAATTGCTAAAAATGAAATAGATAATATCAATATTATATTAAATGAAGCTTGGTTAGTGTTAAAAAATAATATTTTAACAGGAAATGAGAATCAAGGTTATAGTTTAAGTTTTACTGAAAAAGTATCTTTTGAATTAATAGAAACAAATTGGATTTGTCCGATTACTAAAGGGTTGTTAGATTGTCAATTTAGAGGCTATTCACCTCGTATTAAAGGACGATTAGAAGAAGATAACATTAATAATTATCAATTAAACTTAAATAAAACTATTAATGTACCTTATTTTCCATATCCATATTCATTGAATGAACAAGGTGATTATGATGACAAAATCACATTAAATTGGATAGATAGTAATTTAGTTAATTTTAAAGATAGTGGTTTTTGGACTGATTTACATGAACGTATCTTTTTAGATTTGCCAATTTATCTTGCAGGTGAACATTCTGCACAACAATCTAATAATAAGTTATTGGCGTTAGAAAAAAGTTTTGAAGATGGTAAATTGAATATTTTAAGTTGTTCAACTACAATGGAAATGGGGGTTGATATTGGGGGGATAAGTGCCGTTGTAATGAATAATGTGCCACCAAAACCTGCTAATTATCTTCAAAGAGCAGGTCGAGCAGGAAGACGAAAAGAATCGAAAGCGTTAGCACTAACATTTTGCTCAAATAACCCAATAGGTAATGCAGTTATTCAGAATCCTAAATGGGCTATGATTACAGAAATAGCGTCGCCCAAAATGAATCTTTCTAGTAACACTATTGTGCAAAGACATATAAATGCATTTTTTCTTGGTTCATTTATAAGAAATAATGGTGGGATAAATATTAGAGAAACTATCGAGTATTTTTTGAAAGGAAATGATGAACGTATAGCATTAGTTGATGGGTTTAAGACTTACCTAACTGATATTAATGTTATAGAAATTCAAGACGGATTAAATCATCTTAAAAAAGATACTGCTTTAGAAAATGTTGATAATATTACTTTAAAAACAAATGTTTTTAAAAGTATCTCCGAAATTCAAACACATTTAAATAATTTAATAAAGTCTTACGAAGATAGATTCGCTGAACTTATTAATCAGTTTAGAAGCGAAGAAGCAATTGCGGTAAAGGCTGTTAATTTTAAACTTGCTCAAGTCAAACGTAAAAATACTTTAACAACTTTAGTTGAACTCGGTTTTTTACCAAGTGCAGGTATTCCGACAGGTATCATTGACTTTGATGTAACAAATATACAGGACTTAAGAATTCAGAATAATGAAAATGAAACGGAAGATAATCCTTCTTTTAATATAGTACGTGCGTTAAAAGAATATGCTCCAGGTGCATCAATTATAAGAAATGGTTGGTATTACAAATCGGCAGGTTTACAATTATCAACACAGTTTTCAGAATCATCTCTATTTGTTATTCAAGGTTGTAGAAATTGTGGTTACCAGCATATTATTGAAAATACAGATATTAGTAATTTATGTCCTCAATGTGGTCAAAATGAATTTGGAGGAGTTGAAATGACGAATATAACTGCTGCAAATAATACCTTCACAAAAGTCATTGAGCCCGCAGGATTTGCTGTTGATCTTTATGCAAAACCGGAACGTTCAGCACCAATAACTAATGTGTCTTACAATATTGATGCGCTTTTATTAAATATGCCCTTATGGTCTGATGAAAAAGATAGTTTTTATGAAACACGAGAAAATGAAGAAGGTGCAGAAATTTTATATGTGAATAAAGGAACGGGAGATGGTTTCGCACTGTGTTTACAGTGTGGAGCATCGAAACCTGAAAATGGAATAATACAAAAAGATGGAACAATACAAAATCCATTAGAAAGCCATGATCGATTGAGAGGAGGTAGGAATGAGAATAACGAAATAGATTGCATTGGAGGTACAATTCAAAGAAATTTAATTTTAGGTGGTAGATTTTTAACTGATTTTTGTGAAATTAAACTAAAAGATGAAAATAGAATTGTTCTGAAAGACAAATCATTACTTAGATCTTTAGCTATAATATTTAAAACAGAGTTCTGTAAAATTATAGGAATTGATGAAAATGAAATAGGTTTTGGTTTTAAAGATTATAGAAATTACACAACTATATTTCTTTATGATACAGCTAAAGGTGGTGCTGGATATTCTAATCAATTTACATTATACTTTCCTAGTATTATAAATAATTCACTTGAGTCTTTACAAAATTGTGATTGTAAAAAATCTTGTACAAAATGTTTGGTAAATAGAGATTCTCAATGGTATATAAATGATTTAGATAGACATATTGCTATAGAATGGTTATGTAAAGCAAGTAATTACCGCATATTACCAGCAAGTATTCAAAATTATTCTTCAGATGCATTTCCATTAATTGGTTCATTATCAAATGAAATAAATAGAGCGATTTCAACAGGAAGGGTACAGGAAATTCATTTTTATATTGATAATCTAATAGAAGAATGGGATCCTTCATATTGGAATTATAGAATATTTTCTGAAAATAGACATTTTGATATAAAACTTATAGTTCGAGAACCAATCGAATTTGGAGAGGATCAGCAGTTATTTGACAATAGACTTCGAATAAATAGTATAGAAACCTGGGCTAAAGTATTAATAGATAATCAAAATTATAATGAAGTAAAACCTGTTTGTAGAATTGTATTTGATAATCATTCAAAACTTTATTTTGCGACAGATTTTGACGATTCATTCAATCAAAATTGGTCAAAAAATTCAGAAATATTCAAAGTTAATCAATCAATACCATTTGTTTTAGATGATATTCAATACCCTCAAATAAATTTTGAAAATAATCAAGATGGAACAGGTGTATATCAATTTTATTTAAATAATAAACTTACAAGCATTAAAAAAGTTGGTGAATTTTTAGTTGATGAAATACAATCCAATGTAGATATTAAAACTTTAATAGAAGGTAAAAAAGTAAATATTGATTATTCAGATCGTAATTTGAGATCGCCATTAGGTTGTTTGATGTTAATTGAATTAATTGGAGAATTACAAAAGCGCTTCAACTTACAAGTAGAAAGAATCTATATTAAAATACTTGAGTTTCAAAATGACAGGTATTTTTCAAAATTAAGAGACAATTTTAATGATAATGATCAATTAAATGAGTTTATAGACAGGATTTTAGAGGAGTATCTTAATTTAAATGAAAATTCAGAATTACCTGAAATTACATTGCACACAATAGAACCATTTAATAAACAAAATTTGAGACATTCTAGACATTTAGAAATTACTACGGAAGATGGTGTTGTTGTTGATATAAGACCTGATGGTGGAGTTGAATATGGTTTCAGAGAGATAAGTCGAAATTATGATTTAAATTCTCATTATAATAGATTAAGAGATTTAAGTATTGAAACATACATTAGAAGTATATTGTATTATGTTACAATAGAGAAATAAAATTAAAAACCTCAAGGGAAAATTTTTCTCTTGAGGTTTTTCTACAACTTTTTAAAAACTTTGAATACTGAATAGGTTTGGGCAAACTAAATTATTCCTCAAACCATATTGTTTTTAAATAAAATAAATTAAAAGTATTGATTAGAGAATAGATTATTAGTTAAAATAATCATTAATTAATGATTTATCTCAACATCTAAATTCAAAACATACCACATAGTACCCAAAACAGGTCCATAATCACCATCAATGGTTGAGCATTTAAAAACTACCCAATTTGGTTGAGGATACTGGATTAGAAAATTTTCAAACGTATCATAATCTAGTTCTGTCCCGTCTTCATCATCACAACTTGCCAAAAATGTATCCCAAGCTTTTTCAAATTCTTTATTATTAATAACAGGCTCGTCCAGTAGTTCGTGGTGCCAATACCCCATAAGCGATCGCGCATCATCAAATATCCCTTCATTTTCTAAAGCTATTGGAACTCCGGTAACAGGACAGTAGAAATTATGGTGTTTTATTTTTAAATCAATGATTTGCATATATTTATTAATTTAATTTTAAGTTTATACGTCATCACTTATCAATTATAACAACTTTGTTTTTTATTGATTAGAATTATCACAACAAAAAAATCTCAAATTCTAATGTTATAAATTATATCATTTTTCGTTAAATGAAAGAATAACAAAAATAGATATGATACTAAAAGACATAGCAGAGAAAGCTAAAATTAATAGACTTACTGAAAATAAAGTTAGAGCAAATGTTGGAAAGTACATTTACCATTTAAGCTATAAACGCAATCGAGATGGTATTTTACAATTGGGATTAAACAATAAAAGTAAATATAACAATGAATGGGTATTTGCACACAATACGAATCGTTTTGAGATGAATTGGTATTGGTTTTGTTTGGATATCTATGAGTTGGATTTATCTCAGTTTTACGGGAATGAATTAGAATATGTGCTAGATGACAAAAGTCAACTACGCTGTTGTGTGAATCATTTTTATGATATTTGGCGAATCGATACCGATATTGTAGGAAAAGACTGGGTCATTGATTATGTAGGTTTATATGATATGCCAAACCGACAAGAAGATTATTATGTAAAACGCACGGGCTCAATTGATACAAAAGCACTAACACTTTGTTGCATTGATAAATCTATTGAAGAACAGGTGACTAAAACTAAAAGAGGAATAGATGTTACTTATTTTAACCCAATCATACCTCGCGATACTTATATTACAAAATATGGATATGAGCCAGAGGAAGAGGGTAAACTATTATTGAAAGACTCTCGACCTTTTGTAATGCATAGTGAGGATAATAAATCAGTAGTTTATTGGAAAAAATTAAACAAATTGAATTTTAGTTTGCAGGAAGAGTTGGCTTTGGTTGCGTAATTTTTTTGTTATAAAAATCTTTATTAATCACCTTTATCAAGCATCTATAACTGAATCTTGGTTAATATTTTAATGTTATTTTTAAGCAAATATGAATGATATATCATTCATATTTGCTTATTTTGTTAATTTATGAATGAGTTTTCATTCGTTTATATTTATTAACTGTAAAAAAAACTATATTTGTATGAGATAATATTCAAATGATAGTATATATTTAAATAACGAATGATATGTCATACGAAAATTTTAGTTTGATTTCTGATAAAGCGATAATGGAAGTGATAGGTCATTTTGTCCAGTGGCATCGACTAAATCAAAACAAATCTCAGGAGCAGGTAGCAGAAGCAGCAGGAATTAGCCGTTCTACTTTAAGTTTGTTAGAACGAGGAGAAAAAGTAAGAATAGATAGCCTTATCCAAGTTTTAAGAGTGTTAGATTTATTGTATATTATAGATGTGTTTCAGATAAAAGAACAAATAAGTCCTCTTGAGTATGCAAAATTGAAAAAAAAACAACGCAAACAAGCTTCTCCAAAGAAAAACGATAATAAAGATAAAGACGAACTAGGATGGTAGATGTAGCAGAGGTGAAAATATGGGGCGAATTGGCAGGAGCTGTTCGCTGGGATGAGGAGCAACAATTGGGCTATTTTCAGTATGATTCCAAATTTCTTCAAAAAGGCTGGGATGTATCTCCAATAAAAATGCCTATAAATAATGGTCAACGAATTTACAGTTTTCCTGAATTAAGAAAAGGCAGAAGTGAAACAGAAGATACATTTAAAGGATTACCAGGCTTATTAGCGGATGCACTACCAGATAAATATGGAAATCGATTGATCAATAAGTGGTTAGCACAGCAAGGACGCTCAGAAAACAGTATGAACCCAGTTGAAAAATTGTGTTTTATTGGTTCAAGAGGAATGGGTGCTATTGAATTTGAACCTGCACAAATAAAATCAAGTAAAAACAGTTTTTCCGTAGAGTTAAATAGCTTGGTAGCAGTAGCTCAAAAAATGCTAAACCAACGAGATGCCTTCTTAACGAATATTGGTAAAGAAGAAGAAAAGGAGATGATGGAGATTCTTAAAATTGGAACTTCTGCAGGTGGGGCACGTCCGAAAGCAGTGATTGCCTATAATCCAAAAACGAAGGAAGTACGTTCAGGTCAGGGAAATGTACCTAAAGATTTTGAACATTGGTTGATTAAATTAGATGGTGTAAGCGGTGAGCAGTTTGGTGAAAGTAGTGGTTGGGGGAGAGTAGAATACGCTTATTACTTAATGGCAAAGGAGTGTGGAATAAACATAAGTGAATGCCAATTATTAGAAGAAAAAGGGAGAGCTCATTTTATAACCAAACGTTTCGATCGTGAAGGGAATACAAAACATCATATCCAAACATTGTGTGGTTTGCAGCATTACGACTTTAACGACATGTACGGCTACAGCTATGAACAAGTATTTCAAACTATGCGCATGTTAAAACTAACATATCCAGAAGCAGAGGAAATGTTTCGTAGAATGGTGTTTAATGTATTGGCAACCAACTATGATGATCATACTAAGAACTTCTCGTTCATCCTAAAAAAAGGACAAAATTGGCGATTAGCTCCGGCTTATGACTTATGCTTTTCATTTGATGAAACGAATCATTGGGTTAGTAAACAAACGTTAAGTGTAAATGGAAAAAGGTTAGAAATAACCAAAGCAGATCTTATGACAATAGCTAAAGACAACAATATCAAAAAGGGAGAAAAAATAATAGATGAAATTAATTTGATTGTTAAATCCTGGAATGAATTTGCAAAACAAGCTGGTGTTAGAAATGATTTACAACAAAGAATTCATCAAAACCTGAATGTTTTGTAAAACAAAAAAATATCAGATAAAAAATGATAACGTCTTACTCCAATCTTCAGACAATGTTACAATATCCTCGTAGCGCAATAACTTGGAAAGCCATTTTTTAGGTATTCTTTCTTCGCCGTAGATTAAACCAGATAACCCACCAAGAATTGCGGTGTTAGTATCCGTATCACCGCCCATGTGAAGAGCAAGTTTGATATCTTCTTCATAGCTTTTAGAGAAAATCAATACTTGTAAAACACATGTTAAGGTATCCATTACATAACCAGAATTTTTAAAAAACTCGATTTTTGTAGAACTCAATGAATTCAAAAGAACTTCAAATTTTTCAATCTCTCCTTGAAATAATGGTTTGGATTTGAAGTAGAGCATTAACTCGTGGGTAATTTGTAAAACAAATTTGTGTTTTAAAGCATTATTTGTTACCGGAAAAGATTGGTTATTTTTTTTAAGTTGTATGATTTGATATGCTAATTCAACAATAATCAACGAAGCCATATGAGAACGTATATGTCCGTGAGTTAAAGCACCATATTTTTTTATTAATTCAAATTTTTCATCGAAAGATTTTCCATCAAAATAAAAGGCTAGGGGAAGTAATCGCATCATAGCACCATTACCACAACTTTTTTCATCCTTCATAGCAATGTTGTCAAGTGGAATCCCTTCCCTAAAATTTTCTAGAGCTACACAAGTAGCACCTCCAATGTCAAAAGTTTCACCATTCGCCGTCCAATAACCTTCATCATACCATCTAAGAAACAATTTAACTGTTTCTTCCAATGTTAACGATTTCGTTAAAGATTCAACCAAACAAAAAGTTAGAGAAGAGTCATCAGAGAATGAACCAGCTGGTTGATTGTGACTTCCGTAACCTTTCATTTCATCAAAGGATTCACGAACCAATTCCTCGTGTTGCATAAATTCATACGGAACCCCCATCGCATCACCAACGGCAAAACCAAGCAAAAGAGACTTTGTTAAATTAGACGTTTCTATTTGCATTAAAATCGGATTTTATTTAACCACATTCATATCCACCACATGCCAAACCGTACTCCAAACAGGACCGCAAGCCATTCCGTGGGTCGTAATTTTATAAATCACCCAATTTGGTTCCGGATAATTTATTAAAAACGTTTCTATTTCCTTGTAATCAGGGAAATCATCATTTTCTACTTCGTATTTTTCAACAAACTCATCCCATGCTTTTTGTAGCCCTTCGTCTTTAATAAAAGGTTCAGCTATCACTTCATCGATCCAATACCCTTTAAGTGCTAAAGCATCTTCATTAATCGGTTCACAATCTTCCAGGATTACTTCGCCAGTCGCTGGACAATACAAATTAAAATGGTCTAATTCTAAGTCTAATAGTTGCATAGGTTCAAGTTTAAATTCACTTTTATTACGATAGTAAGTTTAAAATATAACAACAAAAAATAAATAAAAAGAATTGAACATACGGTAAGTAATAAGAAAGTATTGAAATTAAGATTTAAAAAAATCATTATTTTTAACACTTTAAATCAATTCTACTACGAATAAACAATGGTAATTTCCGAATTAGAATCAATCTGGCAAAAAATGAAAGTTCATCCAATAACAGGTGAGCAGAAATCATTTCCAATTGGATCTGATGGGATGAGTACTATGGTTTTTGAAAAAAACTTAGATTTACAATTAAAAGAAATTACCCGTAAAATAAATGCTAGGAATGAATATGGCGAACCGTTGTATTCATTCGGAACGCTTGTGTTTTACGAACGTAAAAAAGCATCAGGTGGTTCAAGACGTATTTATTTACCGCGACTTAAAGATCAATTAGTGCTAAAGTGGATTCACACTCATTTGATTGAATCAGCCAAAAAGAAGCAAATTACCCTCCAAACTCAATCACCTTTAGAAGTTGTTGAGCGATTTAGAAACGAATTAGCACAAATTGAAAATCCAATAGTTGTAAGAACAGACATAAGTTCATTTTTTGATTCAGTACCAAGAGATAGAGTAGTTGGTTTAGCCTTGTCTCTAGATTTACCTTTAGAAGTTGGTTTAATGTTAAAAGTGTGGGCTAAAAAAATCATAGGACGACCGTTTTGGATAACAGGCAAATCGAGTGATGAAGAAGTTTTAGGATTACCACAAGGATTGAGTATATCAGCAACATTAGCAGAATTATGGGGAACTGAAATAGAAAGAAAAATGAGTGCTTATGTGAAAGTATTTAGATTTGTTGATGATATCTGTTTTGTTACTAATTCACAAGAAGAAGCTGAACTTTATTTAGATGCTTTACGAACAATTATTTCAGAAATGGGATTAACATTATCAGAGAAAAAAACACATATAGCATCTTTGAGCGAAGGTATTCCTTGGTTAGGTATGGTACACTATCCTTCCGAAGTCATTGCCGAAACATCTCGTTTAGAGAAATGGAGTAAACGATTTATCTTCATGCGAAAAGAAGTTTCTCAAGAATATAAATTAAATCCCCAACAAGATAAAAACCAATTATTAGAGTCGTTTTATTATAAAGTTAAACAAGAGTTAAAAGGTAAAACGAGTGCTAGACCGCAGTGGTATAGTATTGTAAAAGATGATGGACAATGGAAAAAAATGGATCAGTTACTACATGCTCAATTTAAAATATTACACAAACAATTAGGTATTCCGCTAGATCCTGAAGCAAAATTACCTTCCATACATAAACAAATGATTTCTAGAAATAAAAAATAGTAAGACACTCACCCCGTTCATCACCAATTAAGGGTTTTGCGCCACTCAATCAATAACATTGATAATTTGCCGATTAAGGGCTTAGACGCCAAAACGGGGTGTTTTTTTCATTAGTTTTTATAAATCATAATTTTTATCGTATTAATAAATTATACCTTTATTGTATTAGTTTAAAGTATTAAATTAAAATTCCTTTTTATTTGAATTGTATGTGTAAGATTTTTTATATTCTTTTTATTATCAGTTTTTTAATTACTTCTTGTGTTCAAAATACAGAAATTAAAAACAAAATGGATGTTTGGATTCAATCAATTGAAAACAAAGATTTTTCATCCTATCAAAAAGATGTTTTAAGATATCCTGATTCTGTTTACAATTCTTTTAGAAATCTTGATTTAGTGTTAAAACCAGCTGAATTTTCTTTTATTAAAAAGATCAATTTATCAAGCAATCATAAAATAGATATTGATAAAATCGAAGCTTTAAAACTTCCTTTTATAAAAAAAATCGTTCAAAAAGATACTGATCATTTTAGGTTGAGCTTTGTGCCTCTGGATTCACTTAATCCATTTAAATACTATATTGTAATGGTTGATTTTAATTCAGATTGGGAAAAACCTGTCTTGTTTTTCTCTAAAAATCATTGTTTAGGAGAATACAAAGTGAAAGTTAAATCAATACTAGAAGCCAAAAGATTTGATAAACAAACATTGATAGTGGGACAAGTTTTTCAATCTGGAACAGGATTATTTTGGCTACAAAATCATTTTTTTAGATTCTCAAAAAATCGTGTTTTTCCAGTATTACAGACAGTTTCATCTTCTTATCAAGTTGGATGGGGGTGTCTTGATTTTGTAGTTAATTCTAAAATTATATCAAAACATCCGTTAAAGATTGCTTATGAAAAAGAATTTGAATTCAGAGATTCAACAGATCAAATAATTAACAAAATTAAATATACAGATCGAATTTTATTTGATTGGAACAAGAACAAATCATGTTATCAACCATCTGTAAAATTTAAAAATAAGTATAACAAATTGGTGAGTTTTTATGTTGGTTCAAATATTGAATTTTTAATCAAGGCAAATATCAATTCGTTTAAACCACTATTAAAAACCGAAAGAGGATTACTTTTTTTAAATCAACTTTATAAACAAGTAAATAAATAAAATTATTCTTTAAACATTTTTCGAATTTCTTGATCTATAGTTTTTTGTTTTTTACATCCGAGTTCTATTTTATGTATCCTAATACAGCATTTCAAGATAGATAGTTTATGTTTAAATTTAGTATACAATTTAACATTTAATATACTAATTATTACTAAAATTACCTTTAAAAATAAGAAGGGTGTAATTGTAAAACAGAAAACCCAAATTCCAATAAAAACAGAAATATTTAACGCTTGTTTGAATTGAACGAAAAAAAAATCACGTTGATATTTGTTTAATTGTTGTGTTAGGTATTTTTTATCCATCAAAAGACATTTTTATTTAATACGGTCATATTTCTATTAAATAACAAAAATTAAAAGGTTTGTTAGAAAATCTAAAATGAATCGTTTTACAAATGAATACAAAATTGATATGAATGGATAATTATGATTTAATAATAGCGTATAATAAAATGTATGATTTATTAGAATGTGAAATTAAAGGAGAATCAAATTTTAATTTAGAAAAAAACTATACGTCCAAATCATTAGTTGAATCAATTTATTTTATATCGATAATGAAGATTATGGAAATAAAAATAACAGACCGGACGCCTTATTTTTTTGAAACTGGTAAACCATTTAAATTAAAAAAAATTAAAAATCTAAATTGAGTTGTTATATTTTGATTTTATAAACGTAATATATACAAATGTTTTCATAATGTTTTTTGTTTAATAGTTTGATTTCGATGTTTTATATGACCTTTCAATGTGTGTTTGATTGAAAATTTGGGGGTGAAAGGTCATTAAAACATGTGAATTAAATTAATTGTTGAATTTTTTAAATCTAAAAAAATGAGTAAAGCAAATACAAGTCGATTGTTTTCAGATGTAAAGTTTTTAACTGAATTAAGACCTTTTAGAAATTATCAAAACTTAGATAGTTTAAAGCAAGTAGTTGAATATGTGAAAAACGAATTTATTCAAGCCGGTCTTGAAGTAAAAGAACAAAAATGGGAAGCTTCAGGTGAAGAATATACAAATGTTATTGGTGTCTATAATGGTGGTAAATCTAAAAGATTGATAGTAGGTGCACATTATGATGTGGCTGGTGATCAACCTGGTGCAGATGATAACGCAAGTGCGGTAGCTGGTTTATTAGAAAGTGTTCGTTTAATTGGAGAAAATCAACCTGAATTAGATTATGCTATTGAATTTGTTGCATATTGTTTAGAAGAACCTCCTTTTTTTGGCACAAAAGATATGGGAAGTCATGTACATGCAAAATCTCTTTATGATGAAAAAGCAGATGTAATTGGAATGATATGCTATGAAATGATTGGATATTTTTCGGACGAACCAAATTCTCAAAAATATCCATCTCCTGTTTTAGAGGATTTGTATCCAAGTACAGCAAATTTTATAATGGTAGTTGGAGTTGAAGAATATGATGTATTTAATAAAAAAGTGCATAAACTAATGTCGGAAAATTCAGATATCGATGTTCAGGTAATTAGTTTTGATACAGGGGGCGATTTAGCTGGTTTGTCAGATCAGCGAAATTATTGGAAATTTGGTTTCCAAGCATTGATGATTAATGATACTTCGTTTATAAGGAATCCAAATTATCACAAATCTTCTGATACGATTGAAACGCTTGATTTTCCTAAAATGACAGAAGTTATAAATGGTACTTATAATGCTATGATAAATATCAACGATTAATTTAAATTTACAAAAATATTTTTAAGATGATGGTAATAAATCTTTTCGGGAATGGATTAAAATATGCAGTTTTTGATCTGCCCGAAACGATTTATGAAAAAATGAATCAATTAAGTCTTAAAACAAACCAGTCATTAACCCAAATTGTGGGAGATCTTGAGTTCTGGGAATTATATGGAATGAATCAGGTTTTTGATTTACCAATAATCTCAAAAGGATTTGGATTAGTTGAAAACGAGTCATCTATTTTTGAATGGAAAAATAATCGTAAGTTAATTCGTAAAATAAACTTACATCAACTTTCAAATGATGGTCTTTTATTTCCTATTTATAACATAGAATATAAAAATGAAAATTTGATTTTAAAATCAGATGAAAAACAAATTAAATTAATTCTCTTAGAATTTAGTAAGGGTCCAGTGGCAAAATACTCAATTAATCAAGAAATTAATTTGGAGGATTTAAATTTTGTATTTAAATCGATAGAAATTGAAAATGAATCATTCTCTTTTTTGTCAGGGGTGAAGTACAAAGATCAAATACTTAAAAGTAAATCAGATCATTCGTTAGTCACTCATCAACGTGTTTTTATTTTTTAATTTAAAAATGATGGTAAAAAACAAAATTGTATTTTTTACAGGTGCAGGAGTTTCTGCAGAAAGCGGATTAGCTACTTTTAGAGACTCTGAAGATGGGTTATGGAACAATTATCATATTGAAGATGTTTGCACACCTGAAGCATGGGAACGTGATAAAGAACTTGTACTTGAATTCTATAATTTTAGAAGAAAACAATGTCAAGAAGTATTACCTAATTTGGCTCATTTTAAAATGGCTGAATTAGATGATTATTTTGAAGTTATTATTATTACTCAAAACGTCGATGATTTACATGAAAGAGCTGGTTCAAAGAATATGATTCATTTACATGGTGAATTGATGAAATCCAGATCAATACTTGATGATTCATTAATTTACGTACAAGAAAAAGATATTAATCTGGGTGATTTTTGTGAAAAAGGGTACCAATTACGACCCCATATTGTATGGTTTGGTGAAAGTTTGGATGAAAAAAAAATAAATACAGCAATTGAAAAGGTTAAAGAGTGTGATGTATGTGTAATCGTTGGTACTTCTTTGCTTGTTTCTCCAGCAAATATGATCCCTTTTTATCTCCGTAAAAGTGCAAAATTAATTGTTATTGATCCAAAAGATGTAAAAATTGATTTTATCGAATCAGATGATTATTACCATTTAAAAACAACGGCTACAGATGGGATGGTACAAGTATTTGAATCATTAATAAAAAATATAAATAAATAATTTTAAACGTAAATTATTTACGTAGTACCCAACCTACCTTTATCAAAAAATAAAGCTATGGAAAAGGGATTTACTACAAGTTTTTGGAACAAAGCTTATCAGTTTGCTTTGAATGTTGCGAAATCAAGATTGGATAGAAACGATCAGTTTTGGGTGCAAGATGTGGCTCAAAATGCAGTGATTAAAGCGTTTCAAAGTTATAATCAATTCGATCAACACAAAGGTTCGTTCAATACATGGTTAAGTACCATTACCCGAAATTTATGTTTTGATTTCAGCAAACGAAAAGAAAAAGAAATGTTTCGTATCGGCGAAGAGATGAATTATGCCGATAGAATAGAGGAAGATCAAGAAGATGTCTATCAAAAAGAAGCCCAAATCATACAGATGGAACATGCAATGAACCTGTTAAGTCACCAAGACAAAACGATGCTTTGGATGAAATACTATGAAAATGCAAGTAGTAGAATGATTTCAAGTAAATTAAATGTACAAGAAGCATGTGTACCTATGTACGTAAAACGTGCACGAAAAAAATTACATGAAAAAATGATGAAATTTTCCGCTTAGTTACAATATTGTTACAAGTTGTACGTTCTATGTAGAAACAAAAAGGAAATATATGGAAGAAAACTACCTACTAACCTTAGATAACGATAAGAACGGACCAAGTGATGCATGTATTCAAACGATATTGAATTATAGTAAAACAATCCAGTCTTTCGAACACGAAGACATCCGATTTAAAGTTGTTTTAAACTAAAATCTATTTCCCTACTTGGGGTGGGATTAAGGGAGGTGAACTAATGAATTGTTTTAATTTTTATCACCTTCCTTAGTCCACCCTCGAGGGAGGAAACATAAAATTACGAGCGGGTGAAAACCCACTCGTTTTCATTTGATAACAAATCATTATAGGTATAACCGTCTGTATTGAACAATTTAATTTGTTCAGGATCTTCGATTCTATTTTGAATACAATACCTTGCCATCGCTCCACGTGCGTGTTTCGCAAACATCATAATTACTTTATACTCTCCATTTTTAAAATCTTTAAAAACCGGAACTATCGTTTTAATTCCTAATTTTTTGAAATCAACAGCTTTGAAATATTCATTAGACGCAACATTGATAATAAAAGCTGGTTTTTCTGATTGTAGTTCTTTTGTGATTTTATCAGTCCAAAAAGCATAAAGATTTTTGTTTTTTGCATCAATTTCCCATTTGGTACCCATTTCTAAACGATACGGATACATCAAGTCCAATGGTTTCAAAACACCATATAATCCTGATAAAATACGAAGGTTTTCTTGTGCATATTCTAATTCATCTTTGCTTAATGTAAAAGGATTTAAACCTTTATAAGCTTCTCCGTTAAAAACTTCAACACAAGGTTTGATCGTTTCTTTTTCTTCCAAGGGTTGTTCCCATTGTTGGAAACGTTCGTAATTCAACGATGCGATATCATGAGATACATGAAATAATTTTTCTAGCTTTTTAGAAGAGAATTTTTTCAATTTCTTAACTAATTTTTCACTTTCCTTAATGAAGACAGGATGAGAAACAAAAGGTTTGTTTGGTAGTGATTGATTGTAATCTAAAGACTTTGCAGGAGATAATAAAATCATAACTAGTATTTTGAATGATAAAATCGTATTTCTGTAGCACCTTTTCCATAATCAATATAAGATGCATCGAAAAATTCAATATGTTCTTGTCTAGCTAAAAACGTACGAATTTCATTTTTTAAAACACCTTCTCCCACACCATGAATCACAATTAATTTATTAATTCGCTGTGATTTAGCTTTTGAAAAAGTACTTTTAAAATGAGTTAGTTGTTTCAGTAAAATCTCAGTATTACTTAAACCATTATGAGTATCTAATAAATGTTCGATATGTAAATCTATTTCCCATTTACTTTCTTTGGTACTTGAAACAAATATGTTAGAGCTATTACTTTTTTTCTTTTTAGCTGTTTTGATGATTTCTATGTCATTTGGCGGACTAATGTATTCATTGCCAAATATTTTGATTAATTCGTTTTCAGGACGAATTTCTTCAAATCCATCATCGTTTAAAATTCGAATTTGAAATGAGTTAATGTATTGTAAGATTTCTGCTTTTCCTTTTTCGTGTAGGAAGCCAACAATTTCACCTGTCGAAAACTTACCCATTTTATTTTTTAGGTTCTAAAACTACTTTAAACATTACGCGTCTGTTCTTGGCATTCTTGAGATGTTCATCATCTTCTGCAAGAATTTCTTCATTTGGTTCAACAATATCAGTTGGTGTAGCGATGAATCGCTCTTTTTGAATTCCTTCACTTATCATGTATTCCATTACTGATCGTATTCGTTTATGTGCTAAATCAGCAAATGCAGGTCTTTTAAGTGAAAACATTTGTTCTAATGAATCTATATGTCCAAATAACTCTAATTTATATTCAGGATTAATTTTCATTAAGTCTATAACAACATTGATAGTTGCCTTGTTTGCTTCTTGTAATTGTGCTTGACCAAATGGAAAGAAAGTTGTATGTGCTTCAATACGTTGCATAGCATCCATCTTTTCTTCAAGCATAATAATTTTATGATAAAAGGCATCAGATACTTGTTCTTGACTTCCACCACAATCACAGTTTTTTTTCGGGTCAATCGGTTTAATTTGAATATCGTCAATGAAATAATATGCTGCAATAACAGGCGCACCTTTGTAATTATTTTTACCAGTTTTTTCATTTCTGGTAGCATCATTAGTACTAAAATTCCCAATAGTCACAAATTTTTCACCACCTTCAGCAATGAATGTTCCACATATTTTTTCCCATCCATAGGTAGCACTGATAACTTTTTTTTGTGGGTGTAAAACATGAGATGGTCCAATAATTGCTCCTTTGTCTTGTTGTAACGCTTTCGATGTAAATTGAAAAGCTAATTGATTACTTGCGTATTTTGATAATTCGGAAAGCGAAACATTCATTGAAACACAATATTTCATCCCTTTTTGCATTGGGTATTTCATTTGTGCTGAAATGTAAGATCTCTGAACTTTATCTCCATAAGAAAATGCAACAATTCCAGCGTATTTATCGCCGTTTTTCGGATCTTCTTTACCAAATTTATTTCCTGATGTTAATAATTCAGGAATCTTACTTTCAATTGAAAATAAATCCGCTTTAGATGAAGTAGGTGAAAACCAACCTTCTGAAACTTCAATATTTCCCAAACCCTTTGATTTTCCTTTAGTTGATTCAAAACCACCATTTTCAAGCAAATTATCATCTTGAGCATAGACACCAATTGAAATAAAAAGGATTAAAAATATATATATCTGTTTCATCATTATCTAGGAATTAACTGTCTCAACTCTTTTGTCTTTTGTCTAACGTCTTTTGTCTAATGTCTAACGTCTAACTTGATATTCCTTAACTGTATTAATAAAAGTTTTCACTTTTTCAGGATCTACATCAGGATAAACTCCATGTCCTAAATTTACAATATGTCTATGACTTGTGAAACTATCTAAAAGATTTGTTGTAAGTTTTTTTACTTCATCGTGAGAACTATATAACGCACAAGGGTCTAAATTCCCTTGAATAGTTCTAGTTTCTCCAATAACATTCCTAAAAGCAGGAATATCCATGTTCCAATCCAAACCTACAGTAGTACAATTAGTCTGTGCAATTGCTTCTAATGAAGTTAAAGCACCTTTTGAGAAAATAGTAAACGGTACTTCTTGATTGATCGCATCTGCAATTCTTCGCAAATAAGGCATGCTAAATGTTTCGTACTGTTCAGTACCTAATATACCAGCCCAAGAATCAAATAATTGTAACATATGTGCACCCGCTTTTATTTGTGCTTTCAAATACTTAATAGTTACGTTCGTAATTTTATCTAATAAAGCATGTGATAAAGCAGGGTTTGTATAAAGCATTTTTCTAGACTCAGAAAATGTTTTAGAACCTTTTCCTTCAACCATATAACAGAAAATAGTCCAAGGTGCACCTGCAAAACCGATCAATGGAACTCTACCATTTAAGTCTTTGTTTGTAAGTTTAATAGCTTCAAGTACGTATCCTAATCTGTCTTCTATGTCAAATGAATCTTCAATCAACTTAAGGTCTTCTTCTGATTTCACCGTTTTTTCAAACCATGGACCTTTTTGTTCAATCATTTGATATTCCAATCCCATAGCTTCTGGAACGACTAAAATATCAGAAAAGATAATAGCTGCATCTACTCCTAATATATCAACAGGTTGTATCGTTACTTCGGAAGCATATTTTGGGGTTTCAACAAGTTCCTTGAAACCAGACAATGAAGCGCGTACTGCTCTGTATTCAGGTAAAATTCTACCTGCTTGACGCATTAACCAAACGGGATATCTTTCAATTTTTTCTCCACGTGCTGCACGTAAAATCAAATCATTTTGAAGTGGTTGACTCATATTACTTAAAAGTAAATTCTAAAAAGAATAATAAAAGATTTCAAAGATAATCATTTAAATTATTACCATTGAATTTCATTTTTGTTATTTAATTTTAGATAGTTATTTGTTTTAGAGAATTGATTACTTTCTTTAAATGATACAAAATCAACTCCTGACTTAGTATATCCTAACGGGGAAGGGTGCGAAGTTTTAATTATTAAGTTGTTAACATTTGGAATGATTGTTTCGTAGCTGTGTGCATTTTTTCCCCAAAGAAGAAAAACGATGTTCTTTTGAACAGAAACTAAATGTTTAATTACATTTTGAGTAAATAACTCCCAACCAATCCCTTTGTGACTCAATGGTTCACCTGATCGAATTGAAAGAATTGTATTCATTAAAAAAACACCTTGCTCAAACCAGTGATTTAAATTTCCGTTTACAGGATTGAAATTCGGATATTCTTTTTTTATTTCTTTGTAGATATTATTTAAACTTTTTGGTAATGGTGTAATATTTTCGTTAACAGAAAAACACAAACCATTTGCATGTCCAGGAGTTGGATAAGGATCCTGTCCAATAATTACCACCTTAACATCTGTGGGGGCTAATCTTAAAACTTTAAACCTGTCTTCTTTATCTGGTAGGATTGTATAGTTTATTGATTCTTGAATTAATTGATCTGATAATAGCTTAAAGTATTCTTTATCCTTTTCTTGTTTAATAAAAGAATTCCATCCTGAGTTAATATTTTCTTCTATCATTCTATTCGATTTCAATTAATTAATTTCTTTGAATCATTTATAGTTCTTGTTTATTTTTTTGATTATAAATCGCTACAAATAAAAACATATAATTTTTTTCAATATTAATATTTGTTTTTTCAATAACAGATTTTCTCAACAAAATATTTCACTAAAAACTTTTGTATTAAATTCGCAACATAAAATTTAGATATTATGAGTAACCAAGAAATAGAAAAAGTAACTTGTTTGATTATTGGATCAGGTCCTGCTGGATATACAGCCGCAATTTATGCTGCTAGAGCTGATATGAAACCTGTTATGTATCAAGGGATGCAACCAGGTGGACAATTAACTACAACGAATGAAGTAGAAAATTTCCCTGGTTACCCAGATGGAATTACAGGTCCTGCAATGATGTTGGAATTAGAAGCGCAAGCAAAACGCTTTGATACTGATGTACGATTTGGATTTATTACTAAAGTAGATTTTTCGGGCGATGTACATAAATGCTGGACTGAATCAGGTCATGAGATTCATGCTGAAACAGTGATTATTTCTACTGGAGCATCTGCTAAATATTTAGGTTTACCTTCAGAGCAAAAATACCTTGAAATGGGTGGTGGCGTTTCTGCTTGTGCTGTGTGTGATGGATTCTTTTATAGAGGTCAAGAAACAGTGATTGTTGGAGCTGGAGATTCTGCATGTGAAGAAGCTCACTATTTATCAAAATTATGTACTAAAGTAACAATGTTAGTTAGAAAAGAAGAGTTTAGAGCTTCTAAAATCATGGCTGATAGAGTTAAAAATACACCTAACATTGAGATTCTTTTCAATACTGAAACAGAAGAAGTTTTAGGTGATGCAAATGGTGTAACAGGTGCAAGAGTAAAAAATAGTGTGACTGGAGAAATAAAAGAAATTCCATGTACAGGATTTTTCGTTGCAATTGGACATAAACCTAACACAGATATTTTTGCTGATTATATTGATTTAGATGAAGTTGGGTATATTAAATATGCTCAACCAGGAACTTCTAAAACAAATGTACCTGGAGTTTTTGTAGCAGGAGATGCTGCTGACAAAAATTACAGACAAGCAATTACTGCTGCTGGAACAGGTTGTATGGCTGCGTTAGATGCAGAAAGATATTTAGCTGCAAAACACTAATTATATAAATAATCGTTTTACAGGCTGTTTCTTAATGAAACAGCCTTTTTATTTGATATGCATAGGTTTTTTTTCATACTTCTTTTCCTATTCAACTTTTTTTATTTACAAGGACAGACTAAGTTTGGATTTGAAGTTGGAAGTAAATTAGGTGTATTATCTCCACATAGACCTGTGATTAGGCATTTGCCAAGGGAATTAGTAAAGGGAGGGGAATTATCTTTTTTTAAAGTAGTAGCTGGTAATAAAGAATGGCATAATATTTATAAACTTCCAAAAATTGGTCTCACATTATATTATTCTAATTTAGGAAATGATGATGTGTTAGGAAACGCTTTAGGAATGACATCTTGGATTCAATTCCGTTTCATTCAAAAACAGCATCATCATTTTGGTTTAAATCTTAGATTGGGTATAGGACATATTTCAAAACCTTTTGATTTAAATTTAAACCCACAAAATATTGCGATTTCATCACATTGGAATTGTTTAGCAATAGGAGGGATTCAATATCAATATGTTTGGGATAAACTATCTATTGGAACTAGACTTGATTTAACTCACTTTAGTAATGCTGCATTTATTGCACCAAATCTTGGATTAAATATAATTCAATCTTCTATAGCTTTGAATTATCTTTTTTCTAAAAATAAATTACAACTTAATTTAACCAAAACGCCGATTAATACAGAACATGTAATAAATAAAAATTCATTAATAATTCTGGGTTTTATTGGTCAAAAGCAAATTTTCAATCATCTTGGTCAAAATTTCAAAATACAAGGGGGAACTTTGGCTTATCAACATTTGTTTTCTTTACCTGTAGGTATTGAAATCGGTTTTGATTTAATGAAAAATGCAAGTGATATAAAAATATTGGAAGATAAAGGATTAATTGTAAATTCTGTATTTAAATCAGGAACATATTTAGGTTATGTTTTAACATTGGATAAATTACATTTCATCGTTGCAATGGGGCATTATCTTCGTGATCAGTTTAATTTGAATGATAAATTATATCATAGAATAGGGTTGAGATATATCTTTTTAGATAGATTCTTAATTAATTGTACTTTAAAATCTCATTGGGGAAATGCTGATTATCTAGAGTTAGGATTAGGTATGCGATTTGGTTAAAAAAATGTTAATCTGTTCTAAGTCTTAACAATCCTTAACATCAGTTATAAAAAAATCTACAAATTCAGTATTAATATTGTATTTGAAATAAAACATACATTATGAATAATAAGTGGAAAAATTTAGGTATTGGAATATTGGGAGGTATGATTCCAATGGGAATGTATTTGTTTTTTGCCCAGCCATACAATAGTAAATTATCGGATGAAGTAATTGATGGTAATAAAAATTTTTATGCCCAAAAAACTTCTATGTTTAGTGCTCCTGGAATGCCCGAGAATTTCGTAGATGCTTCAGAAAACACAATTAATTCTGTAGTTCACGTAACTACAAAAGTGGTTAAAACTACTATGCAAACCGATCCTTTTTTTGAATTCTTTTATGGCCCGGGATCTGGAAATAAAGAATTTAAACAATACGGCTCGGGTTCTGGTTCTGGTGTTATTGTTTCATCTGAAGGGTATATTGTTACTAATAACCATGTGATCGATAATGCAAGTGAAATTGAAGTGATACTAAATGATAATTCTAAATATAGTGCGACTGTTGTTGGTTCAGATCCTTCAACGGATATAGCTATTTTAAAAATCAATGCTTCCGGATTGAAACCAATACCGCTTGGTAATAGTGATGATATTAGAATTGGAGAATGGGTATTGGCAGTAGGGAATCCATTTAATTTAACATCTACAGTAACTGCTGGTATAGTAAGTGCTAAAGCTAGAAATATCAATTTGTTGGCTGATAGATCTGGACAAAATATTGTGCCAATTGAATCTTTTATTCAAACAGATGCTGCTGTAAATCCTGGAAATAGTGGGGGAGCACTTGTTAATACTAGAGGAGAGCTTGTTGGTATAAATACAGCAATTGCTTCTCAGACAGGAAGTTATTCTGGGTATTCTTTTGCTGTACCAGTAAACTTAGTGAATAAAGTGATGCGTGATTTAATTGATTATGGTGTTGTTCAACGTGGTTTTTTAGGTGTTCAAATACAGGATATTAATCAAGAAATTAAGGAGAAACATAATTTAGCTTCATTAAAAGGGGTGTTTATTCAAAAGGTAAACGAAGATGGAAGTGCTGACAAAGCAGGTATCAAGGAGCATTCTGTAATTTTAAAAGTCGGAGGTAAAGAAGTGAATTCGGTTGCTTCTCTTCAGGAAGAAATTGGTAAACGTAGACCTGGTGACAATGTAAATTTAACATTGAGAACGAAAAAAGGAATTGAAGAAATAGTTGAAGTAACACTCAGAAATTCAGAAGGTGAAACAAAATTAATGAGTAAAAATGAAGTTACTAAAAATAGTGCACTTGGTGCAACATTTATTAACCTCACAGATAAAGAAAAAAAGGAATTGAATATTTCTTATGGTGTTAAAATCAAGACGT
>CANHVK010000037.1 GCA_947464135.1 Flavobacteriia bacterium
CAGATAAAACTCTTGAAAGCGAATTAAATTCGGCAATTTTTTCATTGCTGTTATTTGTGTTACAAGTGAATGTTTTTAAGCCAACCCCTATAGAATTATAATTTGCATCAAAAGCTGTGTCAGAACGAGAAAGATTTCCAGCATCAAAACTTCGGCAAAAAATATTTTCAGCAACACGATAATTTATGAAAGGAATTGCATTTTCACTAAATAAACCAGAGAGTTTTGAAACTGCCGAAAGTAGTTTTAAATAATTTCCATTTTTTTCTAAATCAATTTCTGCAAACGATTTCATAATACATCAATAATTTGATTTGCAATTCTTTCTATTAATGTTGTTGTTACAGAATTTCCTGCTTGCATGTATAATTTACTATTTGAAAGTTTTGGAATAATATATTTATCTATTGGATAACCTTGAAAAGCAAAACATTCTTTAGGAGTTAGTTTTCTAATACCAAAATTATCTTTAATTAATGGTACATTATGTCCACCTGTACCCATGTTTGCTGTTAAGGTTGGGCAAAGATTACTTTTGTTTTCTCTGGCGTATACTCTTCTCCATTGGTAAACAGTATCTTTTGAAATCATTGTTTTTGAAAGTTCAGAATAATATTGATGGTCTTTTTTATAATAAAAAATATCATCTTGCTTTTCTTTATCCAAAAAGTCGTGAATTGTTTTGGTTAGTTTTATTGGTTGAGGAAACTCAAATTTTGAATAATTAGGAACTTGATTTGGATCAAATGCAACAATAAAAATTCTCTCTCTATTTTGTGGAACATTTGCGTGAGTTGATGAATTTAGAACTTTTGAGAATGTTTTGTATCCTAATTTATTTTCTAGAGTTTCGATAATTGTTTTAAATGTATTTCCATTGTCGTGTGAAACCAAATTTTTAACATTTTCTAAAAAAACAATTTTTGGCTTGTGTTTTTCTACAATTTGCTCAATATCAAAAAACAAAGTTCCTCTAGTATCAGCAAAACCTTTTTGATATCCAGCAATTGAAAATGCTTGGCACGGAAAACCAGCACATAAAATATCGAAATTATCAGGTATATAATTTTTATTTCGTTCTTTTGTTATGTCTCCGAAAGGAACTTCTCCAAAATTTTCTCTGTATGTTTTTTTTGCTTCAGCGTTCCATTCGCTTGTATAGACACATTTTCCACCAACGTTTTGTAACGCTAATCTAAAACCGCCAATGCCAGCGAATAAATCAATGAATTTAAAACTGTAATTTTTTGGTGTAGGAAAAGGTACGTTTTCAACTTCAAATAAAAGCTGTTGTAAAGCATCTTCAGCAACAATTTGAAGATCTGTTTCTTTTAGTTTATACTCTACAAAGTTTTTTAGACTTGAAATAGCATCTTTTTCGTAATGTTTTTTTATACCATTTTTAAAATTATGTAGATAATGTGTCAAAACGGCTTTCTCTTCAATGCCTTCAACAAGTCTAATTTCAAAGGTTTTACTATCAAATTCATTAATACTTATCGTTTGTTTTAAACTCATCTATTTTATTAGTTAATAATTTGAATGCAATTTACAAAAAAAAAGATTATCAATTTACTGTCAATTTATACATAGTTTATATTGTAAAAACTAAATGTATTGCACTTAGACTAAAACCAAAAAAGCATTGTATACCATGATGTTATCTACCTACGGTATTAAAGGTTCTCATGCATTAGGAAGTGTGATAAATTCAATGAAAATGGACGTTTTATTTTTGTGATTTTTGTTTTAGTTATTTATTTGTAAATTAATATATTGATTATTTTTTGTGGTTTTGAAATGCAGCCAAAAGTTGATTTTTTTAGCTGTTTTGGCTGCGATTCAGCGTTTTTTAAAGTTCTCGAATTGTTGGTTGAGGCACTCGAAACCAACTTTTTTCTCTTTCACTTGTTACAAATAAATAAACATTATTATAATTATGAAACGTTTTCTATTCATCGGTGCTAATTCTGATATCGCGATATACACTGCCAACCAATTCAAACAACAAGGAATGGAGGTGATAGGCCTTTCTCGTTCGGAATGTTCAGCCGATTTTAGTCAGTCGTATGTATTTTCTGGGTTGACTGAATCTGATTTTCCAAAAATAGAAGGTGCCATCGATGGATTAGTTTATTTTCCAGGTTCGGTAAATTTGAAATCGTTTCGTTCCTTAAAGGAAGAAGAATTAATTACTGAATATCAAATCAATGTATTAGGAGCGTTGAATGCGGTGAAGATGTATTTGCCGAATTTAAAATTATCCGAAAAAGCATCGGTGGTGTTTTTTAGTTCTGTTGCGGTGCAATTAGGTATGCCATTTCATGCTTCGGTTGGAATGAATAAAGGAGCAATTGAAGGGTTAACACGTTCGTTGGCGGCTGAACTTTCACCTGAAATAAGAGTGAACGCGATCGCTTTATCATTGACAGAAACTAAAATGACACAACGTATGACCAATACCGAAGAGAAAAAACAAGGTATTGCGCAACGCCATCCATTAGGAACTATTGGTTCTACGGAAGATGTATCTAATCTGCTTGAGTTTTTATTGACCGAAAAATCCGCTTGGATGACTGGTCAAATTTTGCATTTGGATGGAGGTATGTCGGCGTTGAAGAAGTAGGTTAGTTTTGGTAATCAATTTATTGGATTAATAAATGTGTAGCCTATTTTTTGATATTATAACAATTTCGTTTTTAGAAGTAATTAATTCAGAGATATCAGGTACTGATAGTTTTTCAATATTATTGTTTGCATAAAGAATGTAACATTCTTTGTTTTTAGTCAAAATAAAGCTGTTTTCTGATTTTGGATCTCTAAGGATTTTTGATACGAGAATGTTTTCAAAAAAGATTATTGGAGACCATTTTTCATCTTTATATTCAAATAGTTTACCTGAACTAGTAGAAGCAAAAAAGTGATTTTTAGTATAAAAAGACAATGAGGTAACATCGTGTTCTAATTCAGGACCTTTAATAATGGTGTATAGACTATCATATATATTGTTCGTTATAATTATATTACCGGAAGTTTTTGATAATTCATTGGATGGAAATTTAGTTATTTCCTTACTACCATAGAATATCAAATAGGATGAGTTGTTTTGTTTAAAAGTTTGAATTTCTCTCACCCCCCTTGAAACAGATAAGGTGTATTCATTTTGGTTATTTAAAACATATAAATCACCATCAGTATGATTGTTTGGACCGTAAGTGCTTATTAAATAGTTGTGACCATCGAAAACAACATCAGTAAGTAAAAAATTAGAACAAGAATATTTATTACATATTTTTTTTGTTTTCCACGTTTGTCCAAAATTATTTGTTGTTGAAATAAATGAATTGATTTTGTCAATTTCGGGATAACTCAATAAATTATGAGAAAGTAAAGTTGAATAAAAAGGAGCAGGTCTTTTATGGTTAAATTGAATCACTGTTTTGTTCTCTGAAACTTTGGTTTTTTTACTTTTCCAAAATATACTACAAGAACTTATTAATAATAAGGAAATGAATATTAATGTGTTCTTGCTAGTTTTTTTATTCTTAAATACTAAAAGTAAAAAAGTGAGAAAAATTGGAAAAAATGTCATCGAAAATCTACCTTCCAGAATGGTAGAATAATGTTTTAAATGGTTAGGAATGTAATTACCTATGATAATTCCACATGAATCGTTTTTAAAATACAGGTCATTAATTTGGAATTCTTCTGGAGTTTTTATCTCTTTTGTTGTATTTCCAGAAAAACTGAAAAGATTAGACTTTTCATTAATTAGATATCCAGAACTATCATTAGTAAAATGAATTTTTTTAATCTCTTTAATTTCTGAAAAATTAAACTCTATCATTAGATTTTTGAATGCTTTAAATGTTTGAAAATCATGCAAATTTAATTAAAAAGAATAATATTTATTTCACACTAATCTTAGTGTAATTAAATTAGTAAATATTATTTGGATTAACCTTCCTTGACTTGGGTTTAAACCCTTGCAGATGAGATTATTCATCCAATTCCACATTTTCAAATCCATGTGATTCCATGAATTTTAAATATTCGTATTCAAATTTCCGTTTTTGATGATGTTGTTTTTGATTTCGGATATAATTATAAACATTCTCCACAGCAGAATGTGAAACACGGAATACGCCAAAACCGCGTTGCCAAATGGATTTTTTAGCAATGATATTTTTTATATTTGTTTCTTTATTAATTTCATTATGAAAAAACTATTATTCGCATTAGCACTCACAAGTGCATTGTTCTCTTGTAAGAAAGAGACAACAACCCCAAATTCGAATGCCAATGATGTCACAATTTCTGGTTTTGATTGTAGTGGAGTAAAAATTACAGGAACCCTTAAAAAAGGAGAAGTAGCAACAGGTGTAAGTGCGACACTAACCTATACCGGTGGGAATGCTAAAACTTATCTAGCAAAATCGTATACATCAACTGGAGTAACTGGATTAACTGCAAGTTTATTAGCTGGTACTTTAGCAAATGGAGAAGGAACCTTACAATTTCTTATTTCTGGTACACCAGCTACTGTAGGAACCGCAAACATTTATATTGCTTTTGGAGGGAAAAGTTGTTCGATTAATGTAAATGTTGAAGATGAAGCAACAATCATAGGTAAACCAGGACCAAATATTATTGATGTAGAAGGTAACTCTTATAACACTGTGTATATCGGTATGCAATGTTGGTTTGCAGAAAACTTGAGGGTGAGTAAATATAATGATGGTACTCCAATTCCGAATATTACTAATAATACCCAATGGGAAAACAATACTACAGGAGCTTGGGTTTTTTATACCAAATATGTAGATTCAAATTCTAAATATGGAAAATTATATAATTGGTATGCCGTAAGTCCAACTACGAATGGAAATAAAAATGTCTGTCCTACTGGTTGGCATATGCCATCTAATGTTGAATGGAAGATTTTAACAGACTATTTAGGTGGAGAGTGGGTTGCTGGAGGAAAAATGAAAGAAGTTGGAATTAATAATTGGAATAGTCCGAATAAAAATGCTTCAAACTCATCCCTATTTACTGGTTTGCCTGGGGGGATTCGAGGTAATAATGGTGGATATTCAGCAATTGGTAGTCTTGGTTTTTGGTGGAGTTCATCAGAGTATGATAACAAAAATGCTTGGTATTTATCCTTGAGTTCTAGCAGTGGAGGTTCGGGCATATATAATAATCCTAAAGGAGATGGTCTATCCATCCGTTGCCTGAAAGACTAACTAAAATATAAATAATGAATGATGAATTATGAGTTATGAATGAATTTCGTAACCCATTTTTTGATTTATAAATTATGATTTTAATTTTTCGAAAAGTCCATTTCGACTCCGCTCAATGTGACTTTGTTGAATAGTTTTCATTTAATTTCAATTTCCCTGTCAGCCTGAGAATAATTTTGATTATTTCCCTATCAGTCTTAAAAGAGTATATTTTATCTCCCCGTCAGGCTGAGCGGAGTCGAAGCCAAGGGGCATTTCTAAACTTTTCTCTTCTTCACGTGTTTGAAATTAAAACTCTTGATTTCATTTACGATGTCAAAAACTACAGTTAATATCGTTTGGTTTAAACGTGATTTACGTTTGGTAGATCACGAGCCTATAGATCGAGCGATAGAAGCTGGATTACCAGTGGTGTTCGTTTATGTGTTTGAACCATCGGTGATGGAATATGATGACAGCGACGAGCGTCATTGGCGTTTTGTGTATCAGTCGATTCAAGAGATGCAACAAGCATTAGCGAAAGTAGGTGGTGAAATTTCACTTTTTCATTGCGAGTCGAAAGAAGTTTTTGAATACTTGCATACAACTTTTCAGATCGATACCGTTTTTTCACATCAAGAAATTGGAAATAAAGTTACGTTTGATCGTGATTTGGATTTAAAATCTTGGTTTGCAGAAAACAATATTCAATGGAAAGAAAGCAGAACGGGTGGAGTTGTTCGCAGGTTAAAATCAAGAGAACGATGGGATGCCTTATGGAGAGAAACGATGCTTTCTACTGTAATTCAATCTGATTTATCCAAATTGATTTGGCAACAGTTACCAAAGGATTCGTTTACACAACTGGATGAAAAATCGTTAGGAGACTCAATTACGTTGAAACATCCCGATTTTCAGGTAGGAGGAACTTCGATGGGATTGCGTTATTTGAAAAGTTTTTTGGATGAACGTTATCCAAATTACAGTAGACACATTTCTAAACCATTGTTAAGTCGTAAAGGGTGTAGTCGTATTTCTCCGTATTTGACTTATGGAAATTTGAGTATGCGCATGGTGTATCAAGCTACGTTGCGCGTTTACCAAACTTCCAAAAACAAAAGAGCATTGGCAAATTTCATCTCTCGCTTGCATTGGCAAAGTCATTTTATGCAAAAGTTTGAAGATGAATGTCGCATGGAGTTTGAACCTATAAATAGGGCTTACGATAATATCGTGAAAGAACGCAATCAACATTATATTGATGCTTGGCAACAAGGAAAAACGGGGGTGCCACTTATCGATGCTTGTATGCGCTGTGTTGTTGCTACGGGTTATTTGAATTTCCGAATGCGCGCCATGGTAGTTTCCTTTTTTGTGTTTAACCTTTGGCAGGATTGGCGTGAACTTCATTTTTTGGCGCGACAATTTTTAGATTACGAACCTGGGATTCATTATCCACAAATTCATATGCAAGCAGGGATTACGGGTATCAATACGGTGCGCATTTACAATCCGATTAAAAATTCGGAAGATCATGATCCAAATGGAGAATTTATCAAGCAATGGTGTCCCGAATTAAAAGAGATTCCTGCTCATTTGATTCACGAACCTTGGAAATTAAATGTATTTGAACAAGAAATTTACAATTGTCATATTGGAGAAGATTATCCTGCTCCCATCGTTGATTTAGAGGCTACTCGTAAATACGCAAGCGATATCATTTGGGGAATGCGAAAACAAACCTACACAAAAGAAGAAGGTCAACGAATTCTTCAAAAACATGTAAATCAACGAAGAAGATGAAAAAAACACTTCGATTAATTTTAGGTGATCAATTGAATCACAATCATTCTTGGTATCAACAAGTAGATGATGAGGTAGTATATGTTATGATGGAAATTCGGACAGAAACAGATTATGTGAAACACCATATTCAAAAAGTTGTTGCTTTTTTTCAAGCGATGCGTTTGTTTGCTAATGAATTAAATCAAAATGGCCATCAAGTGATTTATCTACAGTTAGATTCTACGGATAATAAGCAGTCCTTTACAGAAAATATCCGATGGATTTGTGAAAAATATAAATTAGAAAAGATTGAATACCAGTTGCCGGATGAATATCGAGTGGATCAAGAATTAAAATTACTTTCCGATGAACTTAAGTTACCTGTAAAGGAAGTTGATTCAGAACATTTTTATACTTCAAGAACTGAGTTTGCCGAGTTTTTTGCAGGGAAGAAACAATTCTTAATGGAAAGTTTTTATCGATACATGCGTAAAAAACACGATGTGTTGATGATTGCAGGTCAGCCAGAAGGAGAAAAGTGGAATTTTGACAGCGATAACCGAAAGAAAATACCTGCTAACCATACAATTATTCAACCTTTTTTGTTTCATCGTGATGTTTCTGAAATTGTAGCAATGATTCAGAATCAAGGAGTTGAAACAATAGGTGAAATTCAAGAAAAGCAGTTTTTTTGGCCCGTTACGAGAAATGAAAGTTTGGAGTTACTCTCCTTTTTTATCGAAAATTGTTTGCCTTATTTCGGAACCTTTCAAGATGCGATGACCACAGATGCTTGGTCGGTGTATCATTCTCGTATTTCGTTTGCGATGAATGTCAAATTACTTTCTCCCAAAGAAGTGGTAGAAGCCGTAATTCAAGCATATCGCTCCAACGAACATTCGATTGCTTTAAATCAAGTAGAAGGATTTGTAAGACAGGTTATTGGATGGCGCGAATACATGCGCGGAATTTATTGGATGCACATGCCTGATTATGCTTCACTTAATTATTTCAACCACGAAAATAAATTACCCGATTGGTATTGGACTGGAGAAACCAATATGAAATGTTTGAGCCACAGTATTAAGCAATCGTTGCAATTTGCTTATGCGCATCACATTCAACGCTTGATGGTTACTGGAAATTTTGCTCTTTTGGCAGGGATTCATCCTGATGAGGTGGATAGTTGGTATTTGGGAATTTACATTGATGCCTTGGATTGGGTAGAAATTACCAATACCCGCGGAATGAGTCAATTCGCAGATGGTGGAATTGTAGGAACAAAACCGTATGTGAGTTCGGCAAATTACATCGATAAAATGAGTTCGTATTGCGGTAAATGTCATTATAATTCCAAACTAAAAGTAGGAGAGAAGGCTTGTCCATTTAATAGTTTGTATTGGCATTTTTATGCGCAAAACGAGTCTTTATTGCGAAAAAATCCACGCATAGGAATGATGTATGTAACTTGGGATAAAATGCAACCAGAGGTTAAAACAGCATTACTGAATCAAGCTGAATATTATTTAAAAAATATAAACAAAATCTAACTTCCCCCTTTGGATGGGGATAAAGGGGGAGGAAAGCTCACAAAGTAAAAGTCATTAATACAATCCATATGAAAATTTCCATCGTTTGGTTTACCAATAATTTGAGAATCAATGATAACAAACCATTGATTGAGGCAGCTAAAAAAGGGAATGCGATTTTGCCGCTTTTTATTTTTGATTCTGCTTGGATTGAAAACACACCATTTGGAACGAAGAAGATGGGCGGTTTTCGGTTGAAGTTTTTGATAGAAAGCTTGATAGAACTAAACCAAGAATTGAAATATTTGGGCAGTGGGTTGTTGGTGAAATTCGGAAATCCACTTGAAATTATTTCTGAATTGGTGGACGAGTATAAAGTCGCTTGTGTGAATGCCGTTGAACCACCCGCTTTTGAAGAACGACAACTTCAAAATGAGGTAGAAAAAGTGTTATGGAAGAAAAGTTGTGTGTTGAATGTTTATGATGCGAATACGCTTTTTGAAATAAAAGAATTACCCTTTCCGTTGAAGCAATTGCCTGATGTTTTCACAAAATTTAGGACAATTATCGAAAAAGAATGCTCAGTAAATGATCCCTTGTTTTTTTCTGAAAAGATTATTTCTCCAAAGTTTCCTGAATTTGAGATTCCAACAGAAATTGAAAATCTAATAAAAGATGTAAAAGTGGACGAGCGTTCTGCTTTTCCGTTCAACGGAGGACCTAAAAACGCACAATCCTATTTAAATTCATATGTTTTTGAAAAACAATTAATTGCTACCTATAAAGAAACACGAAACCAAATGGTAGGTGCTGATTATTCCACAAAATTTTCACCTTGGTTGGCACTTGGATGTATCAGTCCAAGAGAAATCATGTTTACAGTTTCGAAATTTGAAAAAGATTTTATCAAAAATGAATCGACGTATTGGGTTTATTTTGAATTGCTTTGGAGGGAATATTTTCACTGGGTGATGCGTAAGTATGATAAGTTATTTTTCTTAAAAAATGGAATTAAGAAATCCGCACCCGTCGTTCGATCTTTTGATGAAAAACGCTTTTTGGATTGGAAAAATGGAGAGACAGGTGTAGACTTTATCGATGCAAATATGAAAGAAATAAATCTAACTGGTTTTATGAGTAATCGCGGCAGACAAAATGTAGCCAGTTATTTATGCAACGATTTACAGATGGATTGGCGTTATGGAGCCGCGTATTTCGAAGAACAATTAATCGATTATGATGTTTGTAGTAATTGGGGGAATTGGGCATACATAGCAGGAGTAGGGAATGATCCACGTGGACACCGAGTGTTTAACATTCAAAAGCAAGCAAATGATTACGATAAAGATTTTACATTTAGAAAAGTATGGTTAAATCATTAAAATCAATTTCATTGGAAGATATTCTTTCGATGGAGAAACGCTATAGAGCTACTTTTATCAATTCATTAACAGGTTTTAAATCTGTTTCTCTCGTTGGTTCACAAGATCTTTCAGGTCAAACGAATTTGGCTATTTTTAATTCTATTGTTCATTTGGGAGCACATCCACCGTTGATTGGGATGGTTGTTCGTCCAGATTCAGTAGACAGACATACTTTGCAAAATATTGAAGAAACAGGAGTTTATACTTTGAATCAAATTTCACCAGGATTTATCGAACGTGCACACCAAACATCTGCAAGATATCCAAAGGAAGTTTCAGAATTTGAAGCCGTTGGATTAACTCCAGAATACAAAGGTGATTTCATAGCTCCATTTGTTTCAGAATCAGTGATTCAACTTGGAATGGAGTTGAAAGAAAAAGTGCCATTTGCAATCAATGGGACCTTATTTATTATCGGTGAAGTAAAACACGTTTATCTTCCGGATGAAATTATACAAGAAGATGGATTTGTTGATTTACACGCGGCTTCTAGTATTACAAATTCAGGATTAGATAGTTACCATATTGTATTGAAAGGAAAACGATATCCTTATGCTAAACCATGAAAGGAGTTAAAAAGCAACATTTACCAGAGAAAATTTGTTTGAATTGTGGAAGGCCATTCACATGGCGTAAAAAGTGGGAAAAGGTTTGGGAGGAAGTAAAATATTGTAGTAAAAAATGTAAGAAATGAAAATTAGTTTAGAAGCTGAAGAAATCGATAGAGTGATCGAGATGGCTTGGGAAGATCGAACTCCTTTTGATGCTATCTTTTCTCAATTTGGGTTGCGTGAAGCAGATGTAAAAGCTTTAATGAAAAAAGAATTGAAATTTTCCAGTTACCGTCTGTGGAGAGAAAGAGTTGAAAATTGTCAAACAAAACATATAAATAAAAGAAATCCCGAAATAGATCGGTTTAAATGTTCACGACAAAAATTAATATCTTTTAATAAAATTTCGAAAAGATAATTAGTATTTTATACTTACTTTTGTTTTCATTTTATTTGAGAACGTGAAATTTACAGTTTTTATTTTTTGTGCTTTTCTTTCTGTTTTAACTTTCTCTCAAAGTTATCGTTTCAATAAACATGAAGACCTTAGAAAAAAAATACTAAGCAGAACATCAACCGCAGCATCTAATTTTTGTAATAAAAAATTGGTTGATTTCACTCAATTTATAATTGTAGACACCACTTTTGAAGTCATACTTGTAAGATATACTATTGAAGATTCTATTCGTAAAATAAATTTACGTAAGAATTTAATTAGAACTAGGATAGAATCTGATTTGAGACTGATAGAGCGAATTAGGCTTAATCTTTTTTGGTATCCCCTAAAAAAAGAAGTTTTCGAGAATGAGATAGCAATTTTAGATGAAGAAGTATTAAAATTGACTCATGAGATACAAGATTTAACTGCAATTAAAATTAAATTGGAAGCTACAGAAAATATGGACGAAATTGACTATTATAAAGTAACTTTTATTGGTGATTCCAAAAATCAAAAAGGTGAGGGGATGTTTTGGTATTCAACAGTTTATTACGAACCTGATGGTCAAATTAAAATAGTCAATTTCGAACCTTAAAAAATTTATTTTTTATTGTGTTGTCTTTTTTCGAACTTATCTCTTTTCTGCTCTCTTTTTTCTTTCATTTTATCAAACTTTTGTTGTTGGTCGCTTGTCAATGTTGATCGCAATTCACTCTGTTTGTTTTCTCTTAATTGTTTAAGTTGCGCTTTTTTCTCTTCTTTTGACAATGCAGAATTGTTTTTTATAGCTTCAACTTCTTTTGCTGCTGATTGATTTAATTCCGCAACTTTTGTTTGTTGATCAGTAGTTAAGTCTAATTTTTTAGTTAAAACTTCTGTTCTTTTTTCTGCTCGTTGCTCTGGTGTTTTAACTTCTTTATCTTGACCGAATGAGCAAAAAGTTGTTCCTGCTAAAATCGCTGTTAAAGCGAATGTTTTGATAGTTTTCATTTGTTTAAATTTTAAGTTGTTTTACTCTTTGACTATATAAATGATTAAAGGTTTAATTCGCAATATTTTTTTTTAATTTTCTTCACAAAGAGTATTTAAAAAAGACTTAAAATTTTGATAGTTTGTATTTAATTTCCAAGCACTTCGAGAAGGAATCAATGTTGTGATTAATTTTTCGTTTTCATAAAATTCATAAGCTGTTTTGTTACCTGTCCATTGACTATGGATTCTTTTTTTGAATATTCTAAATTTAGACTCTGGAATATTGATTTGATATTCTTTTCCGTGAAGTGGATGAATTAGATCAAGTTTAAATTCCTTCGTTAGTTTGTTAAATTCAATTTTTGTTAGAAATCCGAATTGATAAGAGTTGTGTTTTTTAATTGAATACCAATAGAAAAGTATTATTACAAAAAACCAACTTAAAATATGATAGTCGTTTAGAAATCGTAGAAAAGGAGGATATTTATTAGAGTTCCAAGCCAAGCAGGGGTACGTGTAAATGATTAATAACCCAAACATCCATGCTATTAAAAATAACACTCCAAACTTCATAATTAACATAAAATAACCTTCGGTTAATTCATGCTTTTTTTCTTGTATAGTGAATTGCATAGCGATTAAGTTTAAATAACCGCTTAAATGATTTGTCTTAAAGTGGTTCTTCTAAACTAATAAAAATAGGAGTGATTAAAAAATTTTTTTTCTTCTAAACCAATAAAATATCAGAATAGATAAAATGGCCATTAATCCTAAAATAACGAAATAAGAATATTTCCCTTCAAGTTCCGGCATAAATTTAAAGTTCATTCCATAAATACCAGCTATAAAGGTTAATGGTAGAAAGAATGCTGAAAATACAGTGAGTAATTTCATCACATCATTTGTTTTTTGAGCATTTACAGAAAGATACATATTCATTAAATTATTTGAGTCATCTGTTACTTCATCGAATGTCAGGATCAAACTTATTAATTGGTCTTTGATGTCTTGAAAAGCAATTTTATTTTCTTCGAGTATATCCATTTCATGAAGTACATGCTGGGTCAATTGCAATACTTTTTTAGAAATACGCGTTTGTGATTTTTGGAAATATAAATCTTCTAATGAAATTTTTCTGTAATCCTTTAAAAAGATGATTTGTTCTATCAAATCGATCTTATCAGATAATTCTTGCGCTGATTCAGAATAAGTCTCAATCATTTTTTTGATCACATATAATAGAAATTGTTCTGAATTAGAAAATGAAATTTCGTTGTTGATTTCTCTTAAAAAATTGAAATTTGCTCTATGTATTGTAATAACTTGGTTGTCATTATAAAAGAAAGCAATTTTGTTGGATAACTCGTTTACGTTTGTGATTCTTTTTTTATTTGTTGAGAACGCACGAAGAATTATAAATGTGTAATTCGGTAGTTTTTCAATTTTTGGTAAATGTCCGCGCTCTAAACTGTCTCGAATTAGAAAATAATCCAAGCCATACTCTTCTGCTAAACCAGCTAATTTTGATTCATCAGGTTGAGTAATATCTATCCATTTAAATGATTCAAATTCAGTTTGAGCAATGTTCATGGTTTAAATTTTAAATAAAAATAGTATATTTTAGTAAATAGGGTTCGCAAGAAAAAATCAGAATCTTAGGAATTATTAATCAATAAATTCAAATCTTTTTATTTGTTTTCCTTCAATTTCTAATTCTTCTTCAAACATAGTTTTTGGTCGTACCCATAAAGAATTCTCTCCTTTACCTTCAATAGAATAGAGCGCTTTATAAACAACGACTTCTTCCAATGTTTCACTATGAGTAGCTACACCAATTACTTCGTATTCTTTTCCTTTATAGTGTTTGTATTTTCCGAGTTTCATATTGTTTAATATAGAATAGCTTAAAGATATTAAATTGATTTATGTTCCGAATGTTTTAGTGATATGATTTAGTCATATATCCTCTTCTGTTTTATAATTATTCCGAAATTACATAAATAAAATTCCGAAATTACATAAAAAATTTTCCGAAATTGCATGAGTTTTTTATTTTTGAACTATGATAGAAAGAAATGCACGATTTAAGATGTTGGAAATGGCTAAAAAGTTTCCTGTTTTGGTGTTTACTGGGCCTCGTCAGTCTGGTAAAACTACCTTGTCTAAGTTGGTATTTCCTGAATATCGCTATGTTTCATTAGAAAATCCGGATAATTTAGAGTTTGCCTTGAGTGATCCACGTGGTTTCCTTGCGATATATGATAAATACGTGATTATTGATGAAGCCCAAAATGCGCCGCAGTTATTTTCGTATATCCAACAGATTGTTGATGATTCTGGATTGACAGGTCAGTATATTTTGAGTGGTTCGCAAAACTTTTTATTGCTCGAAAAAATTACACAAAGTTTAGCAGGTCGTGTTTTTTTGATGGAATTACTTCCGCTTTCGCAAGATGAAATTCGCACAGTAGAAAATCAAGATGTGTTTGATGAGATTGTGAGAGGAAGTTATCCTCGTGTATATGATCGCGATATTCAACCCCGTGATTTTTATCCCGCTTATGTGCGTACGTATGTAGAGCGTGATGTCAAAACCATCATCAATGTACAAGATTTAACCTTGTTTCGTAAGTTTTTAACCTTGTTGGCACACAATGTAGGACAATTATTTAATGCATCTAAAATTTCCAAAGAGTTAGGAGTGGATAGCAAAACGGTACAACGATGGATGTCTATTTTAGAGTCCAGTTACATTGCGTTTACGTTACAGCCTTGGTATGCAAATCTTTCCAAACGAATTGTCAAAACACCGAAACTTTATTTTTACGATACAGGTTTGGTAGCGTATTTGTTAGGAATTAAAAAAGGAAGCGATTTAACGATGTCTACCTATAAAGGAGCCTTATTTGAAAATTATTGTATATTAGAAATCTTGAAATCACATAAAAACAAAGGAATACCACACGATTTTTATTTTTGGAGAGATAGCAACGGGAATGAAATAGACTTGTTGTTAGTGGACGGAAATGACATTGTTTGTTGTGAAATGAAAGCATCTCAAACCGTTAAAAGCGAATACTTAAAATCATTACATTACTTAGATGAAATAGGAAATTATAATTTCAAACATTGTCTAATAAACACTTCTTTAGAAACACAAAAACGGACAATGGAAATGATTGTTTCGTGGAAGGATGTTTGTTGTTTAAATATTTGATTATTATTTGTTTAATTAAATTTTTTTTAAATGTTAATTCCGAAATTACATAAGTAAAATTCCGAAATTACATAGAGTGAATTCCGGAATTACATAGTTTTTTATTTCCCCCCTATGAGTGGAGCTCGAAAGTTTTCGGGATAGGAAGATGATCTTATTGTCACTTCTCTATATACCTACTCAAAGAGGGAAGACGATAATATAAATATCAATCTATTATTTTTTTAACGTAATCCCTAGTGTAGTCGAAGTGTGACCATTCCCTAAATTTCCGTATATTCGCGCGCAGAAACATTGTATATACTTATGGAACAAGTAGCGCCTTATAAACCAGTAAATAAAGTAAGAATTGTAACAGCCGCTTCGCTTTTTGATGGACACGATGCAGCAATTAATATTATGCGTCGTATCATACAATCAACAGGTTGTGAAGTAATCCACTTAGGACACGATCGTAGTGTGGAAGAAGTGGTAGATTGTGCAATTCAAGAAGATGCTCAGGCAATTGCGATGACTTCCTACCAAGGAGGACACAATGAGTATTTGAAGTATATGTATGATTTACTGAAAGAAAAAGGGGCACCACATATTAAGATTTTCGCTGGAGGAGGAGGGACGATCTTGCCGTCAGAAATTGCTGAATTGCAAGGGTATGGTATTACTAAAATCTATCATCCTGATGATGGTCGTGCTATGGGGTTACAGGGGATGATTAATGACTTGGTTCAAAAGTGTGATTTTCCATTAGGGAATCAATCGGATTTTGATTTAGAAAATGTTAAAGAGAAACACGTTCCTACGATAGCAAGTATCATTTCTGCTGCTGAAAATTATCCGGAAGAATCGAAAAGTTTATTAGAAAAAATTCATGCATTAGCAGCTAAAAATAAGGTGCCTGTATTGGGTATTACGGGGACTGGTGGAGCAGGAAAATCATCTTTAGTAGACGAATTAGTGCGTCGATTCTTGTTGGATTTTAAAGATAAAACGATTGCGGTAGTTTCTGTAGATCCGTCTAAACGTAAAACGGGTGGTGCATTGCTTGGAGATAGAATTCGTATGAATGCGATTAAAAACAAACGTGTGTATATGCGTTCGTTGGCTACGCGTCAGTCGAATTTAGCCTTGTCAAAACACGTAGCAGAGGCAATAAATGTATTGAAAGCTGCAAATTATGATTTGATTATTTTAGAAACTTCCGGAATAGGTCAATCAGATACCGAAATTCTAGACCATTCAGATGTTTCATTGTATGTTATGACACCAGAATACGGTGCGGCTACGCAATTGGAAAAGATTGATATGTTGGACTTTGCGGATGTAATTGCATTAAATAAATTCGATAAACGAGGAGCGTTAGATGCATTGCGTGATGTGCGTAAACAATACCAACGTAACCATAATTTGTGGGAACAAAATACAGACGAAATGCCTGTGTTTGGAACGATTGCTTCGCAGTTCAATGATCCTGGAATGAATACTTTATATTCTGTAATCATCAAAACATTAAACGAAAAAGCAGAAGCTAAACTTCCTTCTTCGTTTGAGGTAACAGATGAAATGTCAGAAAAAATATTTGTGATTCCACCAGATAGAACACGTTATTTATCAGAGATTTCAGAAAACAATAGAAGCTACGATAAATGGGTAAATCAACAAGTTGAAGTTGCAAATACGTTATACGGTTTAAAAAAGTCGATTGATACGATTTCTAAATTGAATATTGACGATAAAGATCGTTTGATAAAAGGGTTACAAGAAACTTTTGAATCAGAAAAATTAAATTTTGACCCAAAAAACTGGGCAATCATTGAAGGTTGGTCAGGTAAGAAAAAATTATATATTGATCCTGTATTTAAGTTTAAAGTTCGTGATAAAGAACTTTCTTTAGAAACACACACAACTTCATTATCAGGAACACAAGTACCAAAAATTGCCTTGCCGAAATACGAAGCATGGGGAGATATTTTACGTTGGAGTTTACAAGAAAACGTACCAGGTGAATACCCATATACAGCAGGTTTATTCCCTTTCAAACGTGAGGGAGAAGATCCAACACGTATGTTTGCCGGTGAGGGAGGTCCAGAAAGAACAAACAAACGTTTCCATTATGTGAGTTTGGGAATGCCAGCAAAACGTTTATCTACAGCATTTGACTCGGTAACCTTGTATGGTAATGATCCAGATTTAAGACCGGATATCTATGGTAAAATTGGTAATTCAGGAGTTTCTGTTTGTTGTTTAGATGATGCAAAAAAATTATATTCTGGTTTTGATTTAAGTGATCCTAAAACATCGGTTTCGATGACGATTAACGGTCCTGCACCTATTGTATTAGGGTTTTTCATGAATGCTGCAATTGACCAGAATTGTGAAAAATACATCAAAGCAAATGGGTTAGAAGGTGAGGTGGAAGCTAAAATAAATGCAATATATCAAGCAAAAGGAAAACAAAGACCACGTTACCAAGGTGATCTTCCAGAAGGAAATGATGGCTTAGGGTTGATGTTGTTAGGTGTAACTGGAGATCAAGTCTTGCCTGTTGAGGTATATGCGCAAATTAAAGCCGATACTTTATCACAAGTAAGAGGGACGGTTCAGGCAGATATTTTAAAAGAAGATCAAGCACAAAATACCTGTATTTTCTCGACTGAATTTGCATTGAGATTAATGGGGGATGTTCAAGAATATTTCATTGGAAATAAAGTAAGAAACTTCTACTCAGTCTCGATTTCTGGTTACCATATAGCTGAAGCAGGAGCAAATCCGATTTCACAATTGGCATTTACTCTTGCAAATGGATTTACATTTGTTGAGTATTACCTAAGTAGAGGGATGGATATCAATGATTTTGGTCCAAATTTATCATTCTTCTTTTCTAATGGTATCGACCCTGAATACGCAGTAATTGGTCGTGTTTCTCGTCGTATCTGGGCGAAAGCAATGGCGAAAAAATACGGAGCAAATCCAAGAGCTCAAATGTTGAAATACCACATTCAAACTTCAGGTCGTTCGTTACATGCGCAAGAGATTGATTTCAATGATATTCGTACAACTTTACAAGCGTTATATGCGATTTACGATAACTGTAACTCCCTGCATACAAATGCTTACGATGAAGCAATTACAACACCAACAGAAGAGTCTGTACGTCGTGCAATGGCAATTCAGTTGATTATCAATCGTGAATTAGGATTGGCGAAAAATGAAAATCCACTTCAAGGAAGTTTCATTATTGAAGAACTAACAGATTTAGTAGAAGAGGCGGTATTGTCTGAATTTGATCGTATTACAGAACGTGGAGGAGTATTAGGAGCGATGGAAACAATGTATCAGCGTTCTAAAATACAAGAAGAATCATTGTATTACGAGACATTAAAACATACAGGGGAATATCCAATTATTGGGGTAAATACCTTCTTAAGTTCAAAAGGTTCTCCAACAATTATTCCTGGGGAAGTAATTCGTGCTACCGAAGAAGAAAAGCAATATCAAATTTCCATGTTGAATCAATTACACGAATTCAAACAAACGGAAGTAGATAAATCAATTAGAGAGGTTCAGTTGGCGGCGATTAATAACAAAAATGTATTTGAATATTTAATGGAGGCTTGTAAACATGCTTCTTTAGGTCAGGTTACAAATGCATTGTTTGAAGTAGGAGGTCAATATAGAAGAAATATGTAGCAAAAATATCCCCCTTTGGAGGGGGGGAAGGGGGGAGGAAAGAGAATAATGTATAATATCTTCCCCTTTTACTACAACACAAACTTCATTTATGTTTAATATTCAATTCTATAAAGAAAAATCAATTATTATCTATTCGTTATTATTAACATTGTTCGCTGTATTGTTTGTTTCAGTTGAATTAAACAATGGTAAATTATACGCGAACGATTTTAAAGTTTACTACGAAGCAACAAAAGATTTTTTCAGTGGCAACAATCCGTATGTCCATTCCTATGGTTTAGATACAGGATATTTTAAATATCCACCAACTACATTATTGTTTTTTGCACCGGCTACTTTTTTGTCTTTTTCAGTAGTAAAGATGATTCATATTATCATTATATATCTTTCATTGATAGTAGCTTTCCCTTTATGGCAACGGATGATAACAAATGTATTTGAAATAAAAGCACCAAATTGGATTCTTTCTCTTGCTTTTTTTGTAATTGTTATTCATCTTACTCGTGAGTTTCACATGGGGAATGTGAATGTATTATTATTACTAAGTTTTGTTTTGGGAGCATGGTTTTATCATAAAAAGTCATTTTTGAAATCTTCCTTTTTTTACGGTATGATGCTAATTTTGAAGCCAATAATGATTTTAGTTGTTATTCCTATATTGTTGTTTCGTAATTTGAAAATGATAGCTTTATTGATCGGATGGGGAATGGTGTTTTTATTTGGACCTATTGTACTCTGGGGTTGGAAAACAAATTGGTCTTTGTGGGAAGGTTGGATAAACTCAATTACGGCTCATGGAGAATATATATCTAATCCATCTTCTTTACAATTTTTAATACCTAATTTATTTGGGATGCCACATTCTTGGTTGCCTTCATTAATTGTTTTGTTATTATTTATTGTTCTTTGGTTTAAAATGGATTTCAAAAATCATACTGATCCAAGATCTTTTTGGTTTTGGACAGTTTTATTTCTAGGGTTGACTCCAAATTTTTTTGTTACTGATTCTCAACATTTTTTACTTTCAATCCCAACAATTATGACTTTGATTTTGTTTCTTGTAAAAAAGCGTAATTTAATTGGGTGGGTTGGTTATTGTCTAGGTATGCTTTTGTTTTCATTTGATTCAATGGATTTGTGGGGAAGAACACTATCTTCAAAATTTACTGAGTGGGGGATACTAGGAATTGGGAATTTAATATTTATCGTCTCTATACTGTATGTTTGGAGCAAGCAAAAAAGTATAGATGCTACATCATATCATTTACAAAAATGAAAATTTAACAGCGCCCTGGATTGTTTTTATTCATGGAGCAGGGGGTAGTTCAACTATTTGGTTTAAACAAGTTAATTCATTCAGAAAAGAGTACCATGTTCTATTGGTCGATTTACGCGGACATGGAAGAACAGTAGTTGATGAGAAAATTAATAAGAAATTAGATTATACATTTCCGTCAATAGCAGCTGAAGTGTTTGATGTATTAGATGAAAATAACATTGAAAAAGCCCATTTTGTTGGGGTGTCATTAGGCACTTTAATTATTCGTCAATTAGCAGAGTTGGCTCCTGAACGTATTTTATCTATGGTATTAACAGGGGCAATTATTAGTTTAACTCCACTATCTCGAACCTTGATATTTGTTGGTAATACGTTGAAAAAAGTAGTTCCTTTTATATTCTTATACTCTTTGTTTGCCTTTATCATTTTACCCCGTAGAAATCACGCTAAATCACGCGCGATTTTTATTCACGAAGCCAAAAAATTAAAAAAGAAAGAGTTTATTCGTTGGTTTGGTTTAACTGCTTCATTGGATTCAACTTTAAAGCGATATGCAAAAAGTATTCATGGTATTCCGGTTTTATTTATTTCTGGTCGTCAGGATCACATGTTCATAGAAGATGTGATGAAAATGGCGGAATTAGAACCTAGTGGTACTATGCAAATCATAGAAAACTGTGGCCATATTGTAAATATTGAGAAATCTGAAGAATTTAATTGTAAATCATTAGAGTGGTTGAGGGAGCTATTAATTATAAATTCAAAAAATAATTAGATTTATCACAAATAAAGAATTAACTTTTTTGTATTTAATTGTTAAATAAAATGACACCAAAACAAGAAGCTAAAATCAAAGAACTAGTTGATAAGTATAATGATATACTTTTAGTGTCAATGAAATTAGCTGTGGCCGAAGATTTGATTAATTTGATGGTCCTAAATCGTGACGATTCTGAATTTGTAATGAAAGATTTATTTGAAAACAAAGAGGATTTTTACAATATCATCATGAAAGAGTTTTTCCAAAAAAATAGCTCAAGTGTCATCCAAGAGTTAAAACAAATGGAACATTATAAACCAAAAATTAACGCTAAAAACAAATAAGTATTTAATTTTTTTACTTTTATTTTACCCCAAACTTACCATTTTTATAATCTACGATTACAGTATTTTCAAGAAAGTTAGCATTACCAGTGATCCCCCAAATTTTCAACATGAAAAATAAGAGTTTGTATTTATTACAATAATATACTTTGTCAGAAGAGATATTTGTTGTGCCAAATTTAACTTCTTTATCAAGTTTTTTTGAGTATACATTTATATTTTTCCCCCAACTATTTACAACCATTTTATCAATGATTTTACGTTCAGCAATTTGATTTGCTCTTCTTCGAGTCGTTATAAGACTGAAAATGCTTGAGCCCGTATCAAACATGAGACGTTTGTCTTTACCATTAATATTAAAATGGATAAAAATTCGACCATATTTTTGTTCGAAATTTGAAAATGAGGCGATTTTATATTCGTTTGGAATGCTATCTGAAATACACAATCTAGCATTGGGATAATCAATTATGAGCATTTTATTTTGAAAAAAATCAGGTGCTATGGTTCCAATTAAAATACTATTTGAATTTGAAGTATCCAAAGGTGCAACTGTACCATGATTTTTGAATACAGCAAGTTCATATTTTTGAGTTGCTAAATCCCCAAGTTTAATTTGAAGATTCTGCATGATTGGTTGTTTTGTATTTTGTATCCAAACATAAGAGTTTGTATCTATACGTTGTTTTAAATCAGGATATTTTATTAGTAAATCTTGTATGTTGTTTTCATAAAGAGTTGAATGAACAGCACCCAAATCAAACTGCATTTTGAACTTATATGGTAATTCGTTTAGGGTAATAGGAATTGAAATCCACGCTTTATCAAAATAGGTTTTTCCTATACTATCACCTTCCCATTGAAAAGGTATCCAATTTTGAGAAAATGAGATATTACAAAATAAAAGAATGAATATAAAAAATGATTTTTTCATTTACTTGATTTACAGTTGTTTTTAATTAAAGGTATGTTTTATTTTTAAATTTAAAATGTAAATATTAAAAAATCCAAACCAATATTTGGTTTAAAAATCAAAAAATCCAAACCAATAATCAGCTTCCAATCTATAGTCTTCCAATTTTTAATCTGTAATTTACTATCTGCAATCTTC
>CANHVK010000038.1 GCA_947464135.1 Flavobacteriia bacterium
AAAATTAATCCAGTAACACCTGTTTTTCCAATACGTTGAATATTTTGAATACCTATAGAATGTAACGTATCTTCCACAAATTTAGCTGTTTCAAATTCTTCAAATGAAAGTTCAGGATGTTTATGTAGATGTTCTCTGTATCCAACTACTTTATTAAAAATAGCTTCAATCTTTTGATTGATTATTTCTTTAATATTACTCATTACCAAGTGAATTATAGCCTGAAATGATCATTTTAAATGCAACATAAACCATCAAAATTCCGAATGATAATTTGACAATTCCAGGATGAAGTTTTAAAGATAGTTTAGAACCAAAATATCCTCCAATAACAAATGCCGCAGCAATTATACCACCATACCACCAATTTAATTGTCCGGCTTTATGGTAATTCATAACAGCAAGAATTCCGATAGGAGGGAGCATCAATAATAAACTTGTACCTTGTGCTTGGTGTTGTGTTAATCCTAGGAAATATACCAAAGCTGGTACTATTACAATTCCTCCCCCTACACCGATAAATCCGCTGATAATACCGGCTAATATTCCAATTATCAGAAGTATAAAAATAGTTTGAATAGTCATTTTAGGAAATTTCATAGGATAAAGATAAGGATTAACCTTAAATCTTCTAATACTTATTTTTAACCTAAAAGTAGATTACACCCACGAACATCGGAGTTATCAAATCTTCCCATGAGTTGAAATTGATTTCCCATCGTTTTACCCAAATCTTGAGTTGAAATAAATGAACAAGAATATAAATTGGCAAGGTCAATTACATTAATACCACCTGTTTTTCCATCTTCGATATATCCGAATGGATCATTCATCTCTCTTATTAAGATTTTCATCCAGGGTGGTGATTCAAAAATACCATCTTGATTGCTATAACTTTGTGAGAGTAACTCACACATACCGTATTCTGAAGCTATAAATGATACATTTAACCCCTTCATTAGTTCGTGATGTAATTCTTCTTTAGTTAATTCTTTTCTTCGACCTTTCATACCACCAGTTTCTATAATTGTGGCTTGACTTAAGTTTGTATTTGCTTCAGCTAAATCTAAAAGGGCGTAACTAACTCCAAAAACAATTACTTTTTTTTCTTCTGAAATCGCTTGTTTATAAGCGTTTTCGACATCTAATTTATTTTCTAAATAATAACCAGAAAGTGGATTTTTGGAAAGTTGAATCAGTCTATCGACCATATATACTAAACTAGATTCTCCTTGTGAAACATAATTCGGTAATAAGGCAATAATCACTTGGTTTTCAGGGTTTCCTAATTGATTTCTGTAGGTTGTTTCAAAAGATGTATCGTATAAGGCTAATTTTTCAATATAATGAGAACTTCTATTTCCACCAGTTCCACTGCTTTTAAAAAGTTGATTGATTGAAAACGTATTTGTTCTTATTTCGTGTGTTTTAAAAAATGAAATAGGTAAAAAAGGAATTTCAAAAATCGTTTTAGGCGTGGGACGATTTAATTTTTTTATGAATTCCTGATAAACTTTAGTATGAATGGATTGAAAACGGTAGATTTCTAGCGCTAAACGTTCAAATTCTTCATCTGATTTTATGCTAAAAATGGAGTTCTCAATTTCATTCATTTGACAAATATAAAAAGCAATAAAATAAGAATTACACTATTTATTTTTGAAAAATTCAAAAATGGCTGTTATCGGAAGTAATAACGAAAGATTGTAATATAGATCTTCTACAGGAATGGTAATAATACGCCAACCTACGATATGATTTTCGCTATACCAAACGATAGGTTTGGGTGTCGTTGCCCCAGTTAAAATTCCATTGACAATTAAAAAAGGTATCAATGCTATCAGAAAAGAAACCACAAACCATCCATACCATGATTTTTTTAAAATGATTCCAAAAATTAAAACTAGCAGTATTCCTGTTGTTACTGCAGAACATGTATACCAATTTCCAATTCCTTTAATTATGAGTATTAAACCTAAACTAATAAACAGATAATTAAATGGCTTTATTACCTTGGAAACATTTAATTTAGGAAAATAAGATTTTGTAACTTCATAAATAAATAAGCAAGCGAAAGGAACAAGTATAAAAAACAAGACTTCTTCCAAGGGAAGGTTAGCTATTTTTATGGATGATATATATTCTGCTGTAAATCCCCAAATAGATTTTTTAGTGAAAAGTATATCCCAAAAGATAAATAGGGTAGAAACAGGTAATATCGATTTAAATAGTGAAGGGAAATAAGTGTAAAAATGCACTTTTTTATCAAAACTAAGAGCGAAAGGACCTATAATAGTAAAAATCATTACCCACCCATATAAACTCATAGAGAAGGTTTTTTTCGTTCAAATATTAATTTTGCTTCTCTGTAATATTTTCTTGGAACAACTAACATTCCAAAACATTCACCATGCTCTTTTCCAATATGTTTATGATGTACTTTATGAGCTTTTCTAATTGCCATAAAATAAGGGTGATCAATGTCTCTCAACCATTTAAATCTTCGATGAATATAGACGTCATGAATCATAAAATAGGTAAAACCATATAGAGCAATACCGTAACCTAACCATACAGGAACATAATTATCATTCATCATTCCAAGCATAATACAAAGCCAAGAAGGAACCGCATAGATTAAAAAGAAAACATCGTTACGTTCGAAAAAACGGGGTTTAACATCGTGATGATCTTCGTGAAAATACCACATCAAACCATGCATTAAAAATTTATGTGTCGCCCAAGCCATAAATTCCATGCCAATGAAACTCAAAAGCATTACAAAAGGTCCCCACCAATACATATTAATTATGATTTATTTGTTTATGATTGTATTAATTGCAATGTAAAAAATACAACTAATACAATGTAAAGACAATTATACACACTATTTTGTTCGGTTAGTTTATTTTTTTGATAAAAGATGTGAATTAGGAATGATATTAAAAACCAACATACATAATTATATAATGGAATCTGATTATTTTCCCAAGACCAATAGTCTGATTTTATGGCAACAGGTTCAATTAGAAAGTCCAATCCTACCATTAAAAGAGAAGCTATGATAGGAGTGAAGATGTTGTGTTTAACAATTTTCAATGAAATGCTATGAGATACAAGAATTAACACGACCCAATTCACACCAATTATTAAAGGAATATCTAAAATTTTGAAGCCTAAGTTTGATCCATATTTATAATTTCCAAATAAATAATGGGTATGAACACCTATCCACTCTACAAAATATCCTGTTAAAAAAACAAATAGAATAAAAACATAAAAACGTAGTGATTTTACTTGAGATGAAACAATTACAATAATAAATGAAAGTAGCAGATTGTATGGACTTAAACTTAAAAAGTAGGATTTTGTATCAGGTATTGCCAATCCAATAGAACCTACTAAATGAAATAGTATTACTATACCAATGTAAATGTACGTTTTATATTGTTGAAAAAAGGACATATTTTTAAATTAACAATCTAATTTAGAATATGTTTAATATAAAAAATGATGGTAAGGGTATCTGATTTTAAATATTTCTTTAACTGCTTCGTAAATAGTTGATTTTAATTCTTCTATATTATCTTTATTTTCAGCTGAAATGAAAACACAGTTTTTGTTATTCATTTTAGACATCCAAGTTTTTTTTAATTCTTCGAGTGAAATATTTTCTTTTAATATAGGGGAAGGATCGTCTTCATCTTTTGGAATGTGGACGTAAGCATCAATTTTATTGAAAACTAGAATTGTTGGTTTTTCAGTATGTTCTAACTCAGCAATAGTTTCATTTACAACTCTATAGTGGTCTTCAAAATTAGGGTGTGATATGTCTAAAACATGAATTAATAAATCCGCTTCTCGAACTTCATCAAGGGTAGATTTAAATGATTCAATCAATTGATGTGGTAATTTCCTTATAAATCCAACAGTATCTGTTAATAGAAATGGTAGATTTTCAATTACGACTTTTCTAACAGTAGTATCAAGGGTAGCAAAGAGTTTGTTTTCAGCAAAAACTTCTGATTTACTCAACATATTCATGATGGTACTTTTGCCAACGTTAGTATAACCGACCAATGCCACTCGAACCAATTGTCCTCGATTACCTCTTTGTGTTGCCATTTGCTTATCTATTTCCACTAATTTTTCTTTCATTAGTGCGATCCGCATTTGAATAACTCTTCTATCGCTCTCAATTTGTGTTTCCCCAGGTCCTCGCATACCAATACCTCCTTTCTGTCTTTCAAGGTGAGTCCACATACGAGTTAGGCGTGGAAGCATGTATTGTAATTGAGCTAATTCAACTTGAGTTTTAGCGTGTGATGTGCGGGCTCTACTAGCAAAAATGTCAAGAATTAAAATGTTTCTGTCTAGTACTTTACATTCTAATTCACGTTCTATGTTTCTTAATTGAGAAGGGGATAGTTCATCGTCAAAAATGACTAGTTTGATATTCTCAGCATCAATATATTTTTTTATTTCTTCTAACTTTCCTGAACCAACAAATGTTTTAGGGTTAGGTAAAGGGAGTTTTTGTAAAAAACGGTTTTTTGTTATTGCACCCGCAGTTAGAGCGAGGAATTCAAGTTCATCTAAATATTCAATAGCAGTTTCTTCACTTACTTGTTGAGAAATTACACCTACAAGTACGCAATCTTCTTCGATTGCATCAACAGTTACATGTCCTTCGCTCATCTTATTTTCTCAACGTTTTAACGTATTCTACTAAAGATTTTATATCTTTTGGATTTGTTATCATATCTTTAAATGGCATCATCCCTTTTTCGTTGCCATTTAAAATGGTGTTTTCTATTTCCTTGTCAGAAAGCTTGCTGATAGATAAATCCGCTGCTCCAGAAACACCTTTTTTTCCATCTTCACCATGACAAGCGTCACAATGGATAGCATATAAAGCTTGTGGGTTTGAATCTGTACTTTTTTCAGATTCTGTAATAGAAGATGATTGATTGTCAGATGAACAACCAACCATCAGCATAATAACAAAAATATAAAAAGTGTTTTTTAGAACCATGCGGCAGCTAAATTTGCTCTGAAAGGCCAAGGAATACCAGCTAATAAAACAATTAGACCGATTAAATACCATTTTGCAATATATTGGTGTTTTGTAAATGGAGCTTCTGCTTTTTCTGCTTTTTTACGGCCGATAGTAATTATTACAATTGCAGCTACCATCATTAACACATGTTCCATTCCATAAAATCGAGTTGCAGCATTTTTCATCCAACCAGAAGCGAAATTTACTTTACCGCTAGTGAAATATAAAATAAACCCAATTAATAACTGTGTATGCAAAGAAATCATTGCAAAAAGATTAATCATTTTATCTTTTTTCTCGTAAAGGGAAACTCCTTTTCTTGAAAAAGCGTTAACAATAGCAAATATGATTAAAATCAAAGCTACCCATCTAAGTCCTGAATGTGCGTGAATTAAAGCGTTCATTTTATTAATGTTTTAAAATTTCAACTAAAGTATCTAATTCTTCGACATCTTGATCTAATTTTTCCATTTCTTCTTCCAAAGCTTTTTCTTCTTCTGATAAATCTATGGTTGATTTGAGTTTCGATTTAGCATCTTCTTTTGAATTACAACTAGTAAGGGTAATACCCAAAAGAAGTGAAAAGATAAAATACATTTTTTTCATAGTGTTTCGAATTTTAAGTATACAAAAATACATAAAAAATCAGCGAACAAATTGTTTCAATCTGTGTTTGGTTAGTTATAAAAAAATTAAATTTACACAACCAAAAATTAAAAATTTAAATTATGGCTTTTGAATTACCTAAATTACCTTATGCATATGATGCATTAGAGCCACATATTGATGCAAGAACAATGGAAATACACCATTCTAAACATCATCAGGCTTACATAACAAATTTGAACGCTGCTATTGCAGGAACTGATTTGGAAGGAAAAACAATTGAAGAGATTCTTCAAGATTGTTCAGATAAACCAGCTATAAGAAATAATGGCGGTGGTTTTTGGAATCACAACTTATTTTGGGAAGTGATGGCGCCAAATGCTGGCGGTCAACCTACAGGTGAATTAGCTGAAGCAATTAATACAGCTTTTGGTTCTTTTGAAGCTTTTAAGGAAGAATTTGCAAAAGCAGGTGCTACTAGATTTGGTTCAGGTTGGGCTTGGTTATGTGTAGAAAATGGAAAGTTAGTAGTTTGTTCTACAGCTAATCAAGATAACCCTTTAATGGGTGAAGGATGTAAAGGCACTCCAATTTTAGCAATGGATGTTTGGGAGCATGCTTATTATTTACATTATCAAAACAGAAGACCTGATTATATCAGCGCTTTTTTCAATGTGATTAATTGGTCTGTTGTTGCAGATAAATTTGCAGCTGCAAAATAATTATTAAACTTGTTTAAACTAAAAAAGAGTGCCCAAAAGCACTCTTTTTTAGTTTGACTAAATTAAATTAGTTTATTGATTCAATATTTTCTACCGATTCTACAGCAATAATTTCTGGTGCCAATTTTTTTACAGCTTCTTCTAAACCTGCTTTGAGTGTCATCATACTCATTGAGCATGAACTACATGCACCAAGAAGTTTCACTTTTGCAATACCTTCATCTGTAATTTCTATCAATTCCATATCTCCACCATCTGCGTGTAAAAATGGACGCAATTGATCAATAGATTGATTTATTATTTCAGATAGTTCATCTTTAGTACGTGTCATTATTTTTTTATTGTTTGTAAAGTACTGATAAATGAGCGTGTGATTTCTTCAAATGCATCAGAAGTTGGAGTGTTTTCTTGGAACACAGCTGGTCTTCCAACATCTCCTGCTTCACGAACACTTTGTACAAGAGGTATATGGCCTAAAAATGGTACATTCATACCTTCTGCAAGATTTTTGGCTCCATCTCTACCAAAAATATAATATTTATTGTTAGGTAGTTCCGAAGGTGTAAACCAAGCCATATTTTCAATCAATCCAATTACGGGAACATTTATATTTTCCAGTTTAAACATATTTACACCTTTTCGTGCATCAGCTAGGGCAACTTCTTGAGGTGTACTAACAATTACAGCACCATCCAATGGAACAGTTTGAACAAGCGACAAATGAATATCTCCTGTACCTGGTGGTAAATCTATTAAAAGATAATCTAATTCTCCCCAATGTGCATCTGTAAACATTTGAGTTAATGCTTTACTAGCCATAGGCCCTCTCCATACAACAGCATTATCTTGATCTGTGAAAAAACCAATTGATAATAATTTAACACCTAAATTTTCAACAGGATTTATTTTTCCAACACCATCAATATCAATCATAGTAGGTCGTTCTCCTACAACATCAAACATCGTAGGTATAGATGGACCATAAATATCTGCATCTACGATACCTACTTTATAACCTAATTTTACTAATCCCCCAGCTAAGTTTGCTGTAACTGTAGATTTTCCAACACCACCTTTACCAGAAGCAATTGCTACTATATTTTTAACATCAGGTAAGACTTTTCTTCTTGCTGCTTGGCTTTCAGCTGGAAGTCCTTTAATAATAGTTGTAAATTCAATTTCTTCACCAAATTCTTGTTTTAAATTGTATTCTATTACCTCTTGAAGTCTTTTTCTTGCATGTAATGCAGGGTTACTAATGTAAACTTCGAGTTTAATTGAATTTTCACTAAAATCAATAGACTCAATCAAATTCCCAGATACTAAATCTTTTTTTAAATCTGTTTCGATGACTCTGCTAAGTACCCCTAAAATATTTTCTCTAGAAATTATATTCATTATTATGAATTTTGATTTTTTGGTTTTAGTGTTTCAAATGATTTTTCTAATAAATCAACAATTGTTTTTGAAGATCCTTCATCATTGTTTTTGAATACATAGATTATACCGTTAATTTCTTTCATATAAAAGATGTGATAAGATATATGTTTTACGCCAACTTTGTTAGATGCTTTTTTTATTCCACTAACTTTCAACTCACGACGATAAATGATTTCTTTTTCAGTATTCTTTAAGAAAGTAATATTGTAAAATTCTAAATCTTTTAATTTGTCTTTTTCAGCTTGTAAAATTTGACTGTCATCTCCCCAATCGTCAATTCTAAATTTAAAGTTTGGCCCAATACCAATTTCCCATTTAAAATCACCTTCAACATGGTTTACTTCGACATTAGTTGAAGCACCAATATTGAAAGTTTCATCTGGTAATAAAATTGTTGCGGGAATTTCATATTGTCCTAAATCGAGTGGTTTAAAGTCGTAGATTGAAAAATCATTGACTGTTTTAGACTGATCTTCCGAACAAGATTGTAGAATTAAAAAAAAACAAAATAGAGAAGGAATAAACTTTTTCATCAAGATATAGTTTAGATTTTATGTAATTCTATTACTTCGTGCAAATATAGGAATTCAATATTATTTTATTAAAATTTAATTTAAAATGGAGTGATTATAATTTTTTGTATGAATTAAACATTTCTGCATTTTGTTTGTTTTCTGAAGTATGGGAGAGTACAAAATTCGGGATTTAGAACAATTAACGGGAATAAAGGCTCACACAATTAGAATTTGGGAGCAAAGATACAATTTGTTAGTTCCTTCCAGGACAGATTCGTCTATTAGGTATTATTCAGATGATGAATTAGCTTTTATTCTAAAAGTTGCTCTTTTAAATAAAAATGGAATAAAGATTTCCAGAATTGCCGAAATGTCAGAATCTGAAATCAATGCTAAAATTGAAAACTTAAATTTAGCTGATGATTCACAAGACTATTACTTTGAAATTCTGTTATTGGCACTTGTTCAAATGGATGAAAATTTATTTTCAGAAACTTTAAATGAATTAATTTCAAATTATGGTCTTTTTAAAACTTTTGATAAATTTTTATTAAATTTTCTCGATAAAATTGGTATCATGTGGATTGTTGGTTCAATAAATCCTGCACAAGAACATTTTGTTACTCATTTAATCAGACAAAAAATAATTGTCGAAACAGATAAACTTCCAGTACAAAATACGGACGATATTTATTTTATTTATTTACCTGAAAATGAATGGCACGAACTAGGTATACTCTTTTATAATTTTGTGTTAAGAAATGAAGGTAAGAAAACAATCTACCTTGGACAAAGTCTTCCCCTAGAATCTTTATTTCAGTCAATCAACAAATATAAACCTTCTGTACTAGTAACATCTATTGTTACAGCGATGGATGAAAAAGCAATAGAAAATTATTTTATTAGCATTCATACATTATTTCCCGATTTATTAATCTACGCAGGAGGCTACAAATTGATTGAATCAAAGGGAGAATTTGAGAAATTTGTTGTGAAAATAAAAGACTCTAGCTCTTTCGATTTAATGATCAATAAATTATCTAAATAATTTTTTAAAAAATCTATTTCTTTTGTCAACAATCAAAATGTTTTAAAAGAAACAATTTTAACTTTACGTCGTAATAATCTTATTTTAGTGTTTAGTTTTACGAAGTTTATTTTATTTGTTGATTATGAAGTCTTTTATTATTAGCTCTATTGTTTTAATCTCAATATCATTTTCGAGTTATTCTCAAAAAAAAGAATTAAGTCTCTCAGATGCTGTTTTACAACAATATAGATCACTTTCTCCTGAGAAGTTATATGGATTTAGTTGGTTACCGGAAACAAATAAGTATGCTTTTTTCGATAATCGTTTTACAACTCTATTTCTAGCAGATGTTTCAAATACTACTCCAAAAAAAATAATTGATGTTAAAGAAATTTCCAAAGTTTTAAATGAGGAAATAAAATTTTTCGGAGGTCTTGAATGGGTAGACAAAGACAATTTTATATTTAGTAATGGTGGTAAGTATTTCATGTACGACATCTTAAAAAATTCGGGTAAATTATTATTTGAATTTGATGATAAGGCAGAAAATATTTCGTACAATATTAAAAATAAGATGTTTACTTTTACTATTGCTAACAATCTATATTATCTAAAAGATACAAACGTTACTGCAATTACCGATAATAAAGACCTAAATATAGTATCAGGTCAGTCAATTGCTAGAAATGAATTTGGGATATCAAAGGCTGTTTTTTGGTCAGATAATGGTAAAAAAATTGCTTTTTATCAAAAAGATCAAAGAGAAGTTTCGGATTATCCTTTGTTGGATATAAGTACTACGCCTGGTAGCTTAAATTCAATTAAATACCCAATGTCTGGTCAATTATCTGAAAAACCAAAAATTGGAATTTTTCATATTGAATCAAATAAACTAGTTTATATTCTTCCTCGTAATAAACCAGATGATTATTTAACAAATGTATCTTGGACTCCTGATAATAAATTTTTAGTCGTAGTTGAAATTAATCGAGAACAAAATCATTTATGGGTAAATGTTTACGATGCTGAATCTGGAGGGTTTGTTAAGACACTTTTTGATGAAAAAAATGAAAAATGGGTAGAACCAGAAAACCCTGTCTTTTTTCCTTCAAAATCATCTAATAATTTTGTTTGGGTGAGCCAAAGAGATGGGTTTAATAATCTGTATTATTATGACTGGAGTGGTAAAGTTAAAATTCAATTAACTAAAAATAAGTTTGTTGCAAAGAATATTGTTCAAACTATAAATAATGGAAATGAGATAGTTTTTACAGCAACAGGAAATAGTCCTTTAGATTTTAAATATTTTGCTGTATCCTTAAAAGGGAAACAAAGAGAGATAACATCAATTTCAGGTACCCATACATTATCTATTGGTTTGGATGGAAAGTATTTTTTCGATGAATTTTCAAGTCATACGATCCCATCTATATCTCAAATTTTAGACCATAACGGTAAGGTATTGAGAGAATTAATTAAAGGTCAAAATAAGTTAGTTGATTTCGCAATTGGTGAGACAGAAATAGGTCAAATTAAAGCTGAAGATGGAACTATACTATATACACGATTAATTAAACCGAGTCATTTTGATCCAACTAAAAAATATCCAGTAATGATATATGTTTATGGAGGTCCACATGCTCAAATGATACAAAATGAATGGTTAGATGGTTCTAATTTATGGATGCATTGGATGGCTGAAAAAGGATATTTAGTTTACACGGTTGATAATCGCGGATCAGCAAATAGAGGATTTGATTTTGAAAGTGTTATTCATAGACAATTAGGTACAATAGAAATGAGAGATCAGCTTGCCGGTGTTAATTACTTAAAATCATTAAAGTATGTTGACTCAAATAGATTAGCTGTTCATGGTTGGAGTTTTGGAGGTTTTATGACTACATCGTTAATGTTAAGAAATTCAGGGGTTTTTAAAGTTGGTGTTGCAGGTGGTCCTGTTACAGATTGGAAATTTTATGAAATTATGTACGGAGAGCGGTATATGGATATGCCAACAGAAAATCCAAAAGGGTATGAAGATGCTAACCTACTAAATTATGTCAAGAATTTAAAAGGTGATTTATTATTAATTCACGGAACAGCTGATGATGTTGTCGTTATGCAACATAATTATGCTTTAGTTAAAAAGTTTGTTGAAGCTGGTGTTCAAGTTGATTTTTTTCCTTATCCGATGCATAAACATAATGTTGTAGGTAAGGATAGAGTTCATTTGATGGAAAAAGTGCTAACTTATATTTTGGAGAATAACAAATAGAAAATTATGTCACAACAGATATCTAAAGAAATATTTTTGAAAGCATTTCGTTTAATGGCAACTGCTAAAACGATGGCTGAAAAATACGAAGCAAATAAAGAAATTACATCAAAATATGTACATGCAACTTCTCGAGGACACGAAGCAATTCAGTTAGCACTTGGTATGCAATTATTACCCCAAGATTGGGTTGCACCATATTATCGTGATGATAGTATTCTACTTGGTATCGGTATGACCCCTTACGAGTTAATGTTACAAGTTTTTGCAAAAAAAGAAGATCCTTTTTCTGGTGGAAGAACATATTATTCTCATCCATCACTTAAAAGAGATGATATGCCGAAAATTCCTCATCAGTCTTCTGCAACTGGAATGCAGGCTATTCCAACAACAGGAGTAGCAATGGGGATTCAATACAAAGAGAAATTAGGATTAAGTGAGGAATATAATGGTTTAAATCCAGTAGTTGTTTGTTCTTTGGGTGATGCTTCTTGTACAGAAGGAGAAGTTGCTGAAGCTTTTCAGATGGCTGCTTTAAAACAATTTCCTATACTATATTTAGTTCAGGATAACGGATGGGATATTTCTGCAAATGCAGAAGAGACAAGAGCTCAAGATATTGCTGGTTATGCTAAAGGCTTCCATGGAATTGAAGTGCGCTCAATAGATGGTAGCAATTTCGAAGAAAGTTATAATGTAATTAATGAAGTTTTTGAAATTATAAGAAAAGAGAGAAGACCCTTTATTGTACATGCTAAAGTTCCTTTGTTAGGTCATCATACTTCTGGAGTTAGAAAAGAATGGTACCGAGATGATTTAGAGGAGGCAGCAATGAGGGATCCCTTTCCTAAATTATTGAATAAATTATATACTTTAGGTATTACTCCTTCACAAATTGAAGAGATTGAGAAAGACGTTATGAATTATATTGATGAATCATATGAAAAGGCAATAAATGCCGATGATCCAGATCCATTATCAATACAAGATCATATTTTTGCTCCAACACCAATTACTGAAGAATTAGGAGATAGGTCCCCGGCTGGTAAGAAGAAAACCGTGATGGTAGATAGTGCGCTTTTTGCTGTTAGGGAATTAATGTCAAAACATCCTGAAGCTTTATTATATGGTCAAGATGTAGGTGGAAGGTTAGGAGGTGTTTTTAGGGAAGCAGCTACATTAGCTCAAACTTTTGGAGACAATAGAGTTTTTAATACTCCAATTCAGGAAGCATTTATTATTGGTAGTACGGTAGGTATGTCTGCTGTAGGTTTAAAACCGATAGTAGAGGTTCAATTTGCAGATTATATATGGCCAGGATTAAATCAATTATTTACTGAAGTTAGCAGGTCTTACTATTTGTCAAATGGTAAGTGGCCTGTAAGTTGTATAATACGTGTTCCGATTGGAGCATATGGTTCAGGTGGTCCTTATCATTCATCAAGTGTGGAATCAGTACTTACTAATATCAGAGGGGTGAAAATAGCATATCCATCTACTGGTGCAGATTTAAAAGGATTAATGAAATCTGCGTTTTATGATCCAAATCCTGTAGTTATATTGGAGCATAAAGGTTTGTATTGGTCAAAAATACCTGGAACAGAAGGTGCAATGTCAATAGAACCAGATGAAGAATATGTTATTCCATTTGGAAAAGCAAGATTGGTAAAAGAAGCAAATGGAGAATCAATTACTAAAGGTGAGAGTTGTTTAGTAATAACTTATGGAAGAGGGGTATATTGGTCTTTGGAAGCAGAAAAAGAGTTTGAAGGCAAGTTGGAAATCATTGACTTAAGAACATTGAATCCGATAGATTTTGATGCAATAAATTCTGCTGTAAAAAAACATAATAAGGTAGTACTAGTCACTGAAGAATCAGAAGAAGCATCTTTTACTCTTGGTTTAGCAGGTAGAATACAAAGAGATAATTTTGAATTTTTGGATGCACCGATACAAATAGTTGGATCTATTGATACTCCTGCTATTCCTTTGAATTCGACTCTAGAAGCTGCTTTATTGACAAATGCTACTAAAGTAAAAGATAGTTTAGTTAAAATATTTAATTATTGAAGCCCTTCATTAATAAGTTCTTGAAGTACTAAATGTGCCGCTAAAGTGATTTGTGTATAGTTTTGGGATGAATTTCCAAATGCACCTGCACTTGTTGTCCACATCTTTTGTATAAGTTCTTGTCCTCCTGAAGTAGGTTGAATTTTTTTCATGACAGCAGATACATTTCCTGATCCAGCGTGATATACATGCATTACAAATAGTCTAAACCATAGTTCAGATTCATCAAAATTTATATTGTAACGACTTAAAATATTTTTTGCTTCAGGTATACATACTTGCTTTATTAATTTCGCCGCACCATAAGCTGAACGTTTAAAATCAGCTCTTTCATCTACATAATTATTAACCTTTAATCCATAGGCTCTAGCAACCGAAGGCATTAGTTGAAAAGGACCGTATGCCCCAGATTCAGACTTTTTCATTTGAGCAGGACTTTCAATCATTAGTATAGACTGTGCATACCAAGGATCTACTCCTAAACTTCTAAATTCACGTATACCATCAGAGATAGTTGGAGTAACTTCTTTTATTTTATAAAAATCATTTTTACCAAAAGTTACATTGATTTTTGTAAGTGGGTCAAGTCCATACAATTTCTTTAAACTGTCTTTAAATTTATCTTTTGCGAACTCGGTTTGCTTAGTCCAAGCATTAAAATTCATTTTAAGAAGTACCTGTCTTGTTGATGCAACATTTATTAAACAACTATCTTTCGAAAGTGTGAGTACCTGTTTCCAAAATTGCGCTTGTGGAAGTGTGTCCCATTTATCTTGTGTAATTACTTTTGGGCTAACTAAAATTTGTTGGTTTTGAGTTAACAAAATTTCTTTATCCCACCAATTGGAATTTGAAAATTGTGATAAAGTTGAAAAACTTAAAGCTAAAATTGCTATAGTAAATATTTTTTTCATAACTTCAAAAATAGAACATGTAGACTTATAATAAAAATAAAATTTACAAACCTGTTAACATGCAATTTTTAAAAAAGTTATTTTCATACCCAATTGTATTAATTATTAATATTTATCGTTATTTGATAAGTCCTATTTTCCCCTCTGCTTGTAGATTTAATCCTACTTGCTCAGCTTATTTTAAAGAGGCTGTTGAAAATTGGGGCCCAATAAAAGGAAGTATTTTAGGCCTGAAAAGAATCTTAAGATGTCATCCTTGGGGTAATTTTGGGGATGATTTTGTTCCAAAAAAATAATTATTTTCCTTTTGCTTTTATAATTGTAATTAATGTGTAAAACATAATTTTAAAATCAAGTGCTAGCGATCTGTTTTTAAGATATAATAAATCAAACCTCATTCGTTGTATCATTTGCTCAACACTTTCTGCATAACCAAATTTAACTTGTCCCCATGATGTAATACCCGGTTTGACTATAGATAGTTGTAAAAATAAGGGTTCGCGGATCGCAATTTGATCTATATAAAATTGTCTTTCAGGTCTTGGACCAACTAAAGACATATCTCCTTTAATTACATTTATAAACTGAGGGAATTCGTCAATTCTTGTTTTTCTTAAAAACTTACCAAATTTTGTAATTCTATTATCATTTGAACTTGATAATTGAGGTCCATTTTTTTCAGAATCTGTATACATGGTTCTGAATTTGATTATTTTGAATGGTATCCCATTTATTCCAATTCTTTCTTGTAAAAAGAATAATGGACCTTTAGATGTTTTTTTTACTCCAATAGCTATAATAATAAAAAATGGAAATAATATTATTAAGGAAATCAAAGAAATTGAAAGATCTAAAAATCGTTTGATACTTTTCTGCCATAAAGGCATAGGATCAAATTGGATCTCTTTTGTTAAAAGTCCAAATAAATTATTTTGCTTAATAGTACCTAATGCAATATCAAAATCTGAAGCTTTTATTTTTAAATTAATGCCTAAACCAGATACTTTTGCAAGTAGATATTGCAATTCATTTGTAGGTAGATTGTTATCAACAATAATTACATCTTCAATTTTATTTTTCTTGATAATGGATTCTATATTTTGAATATCTCCGATGATAATTTCATTAAATTCAAGACTGTTTCCATTTGAAATTTCATCAATTAGAACGACTCCAGTAACTAGATTTCCAGTACTCTTTTTTAATGATTTTAATTCGGAGTAAAATTCATTAATCTTATCTGAATTACCAATTATTAATGTTTTAAAATAATCTTTTCCATGTTGAATTCTTATTACCTGTATGGTGACATAAATTAACCTGAATATAAATATGAGTGAAAATTGTATAATAAATAGCAATCCAATTGAATAATAATATTTTTCATAAGAATTGATTTTATCATCTAACAAGATGATAAAAAATAAAACACAAACTCCAATAGTTGTACCTATAAAAGTTAAGTTGAATAACCTAGATCTGTAAAGTCTTTTGATTTCTATATATGTTCCTTGTAATGTATAAGTTAAAATCCAAAAGAATGGAATAATTATTACACCCTTGTAAAATTGTACATCTAATTCAAAATAACTTTTTTCAATGAAAAGCTTTCTCGAAGTATAAAATAAGAACCATGAAATTATACTTAAAAAATAATCCATGAAAATAAAAAGTATAGCTCTTGTACTATTTTTCACGGTCTGTAAATAATTTTTATATTATCCAATAAAACGAAATTAGAATCTTCTAAATCAGGATTGATAATTTTAAAATATTGTTCAAAAATGGAACCTTGTTGAGAATATGAAACCATTTGTCTTAAATCTATATATACTTTTTTCCATTTCAAATTGTTCTTGTTTTGTGCATTCAAAGTAACGTTAGGACTATAATTTATACCTGATCCATTGTTTATATAAACTCCTGTTATTAATTGTACAGTATTTAAATAATCAACTTCTAAATAGATATTTTTGCCTTGTGGAAGTGAACTATTTGTGTTTGTTTTTCCTTGCCAAAAAGAATTATTTTTATTTAGACTAATTTGTGCATAATTGTTTCCATATTTTAAGAAATTTTTATCATTTGAAATTGATAGTATATTACTATATCCATCATCCGTTTTAATTTTTACTCCTGCATCTTCAAAGTCTTCAATCCAATAAATACAGTCCGAATAATATGAAGTTACTGGGCTGATTTTAATAGTTTTATTTTCTAATAATTCAAATTCGACTTTATAAGGTTCACAAAATGGGTAAATCGTTTTAGATGCAGAAATTCCATTGTTTAATACAACTGGAGAGATTTTAATTTGATGTTTTCCTGTTTTAAGAATAGGTAGTTTTATAGGTAGTTCGAAAAAACCGATGGTTTCATCATCAATTTCTATATATGCATTCGTGAAGCTATGGCTTAATTCTCCTTCCTTATTTGTTTTATTTTTAATCAAACTCCATTCTTGAATATCTAGCCAAGCAGGTGCAGGATTATTTTTATTACAAGAGAACAATAAAACCAGTATAAAAAATATACAAAAATGATGCATAATACTATAACGCTCTTAAAAAAGATTTATTATGCAAGTTTAGTAAATATTTCGCTAATGATTCGTAATGAAGTTAAAGCATCTTCAATTGATGCTTTCGGTTCTGTTTTTTTTATAATGTTTTCTTTGAAGTCTTCGAGTTGTAATTTAAAATTTACTTTTTTATTCAGCATTTCATCATATGATAACACTTTAAAAAGTTTTTCTCCAAATAATTCAATTTGATTGATTTCGATTGGGAAATTCGAAGAGAATAATAGTTTTAAAATTAGTCCGTTATCTAAATCTATTCTACAGTCAATTGTTTCTATAGGGTTTTTACTTTCAGGGATTACAAATGTTTGAATTTTTCTTGTTCGAGCTTTTACAATTGATATAAAACTATCTATTTCATTAAAAAGTAATTCTTTGAAATAGATTGAAGATTTATTTTGTAGTGATTTTCTAAATGAAATTAACTTAAAACTTCCAATTGTACTGATAATATCCTTAGCTTGACTTTCAAAACGTAATGGTGAGTTGACCTGTATAACTGTTTCTGCCTCTGATGCAAGTTTAAAAAGACGTTGCGCATTTTCAAAGGTCAATTCATAAAAATTAAAAATAAAAATTGGCACAGATTTTTTAATTAATGATTCCAAATCATTAAAATTTGATTCATTAATTTTTATGATAACACCATCAACAACTTCTGAATTTTCATCAGAAACCCAAGAAATACCTTCCAATTGTATTTCATCAATATTGATAGCTTTGAAATTTAGCATAGAAAAATATCTTATCACAAAGATATTTTGTCATGCTTGTAAAATAACCTATTGATTTATTATTTGTAAACAACGAATTTTTCATATATCACAAATAAAAAAAGCCTCCGAAGAGGCTTTTTTTATTGAAACATGTCTTTCACTCGTTGAAAGAATCCTTTTTCAGATCCATCTAATTTTGGTTGAAAGTTTTCGCTATTCTTTAATTTTTCGAGTAATTCTTTTTCTTCTTTATTTATTTTTGTTGGAGTCCAAACATTAATATGGACGAATAAATCACCTGTTCCATATCCTTGTAACTGAGGAAGTCCTTTACCTCTAAGTCGAAGCATTTTTCCACTTTGAGTTCCTGGTTCCACTTTGATTTTTGCTTTACCGTTTACCGTTGGTATTTCAACACTTTCTCCAAGAACTGCATCTGCGAAATTAATATAAGCATCGTAATGAAGATTTTCTCCTTCTCGTCTTAATGAATCGTGTGGGATTTCTTCAATGACAACAATTAAATCCCCCGGAACACCATTAAATGGACCTGCATTTCCTTTTCCAGTAACACTTAATTGCATTCCTTCTTCAACACCTGCTGGGATATCGATTTCAATAACTTCTTCTTTGCGTTTTAATCCATTTGCATCAGAATCTGAAGGTTTTTGATCAATAACTTTTCCTGAACCTTGACATGTAGGACAAGTTGTTTGAGTTTGCATGTTTCCTAAAAAGGTCTGAGCCATACGTGTAACTCTACCTGTACCATTACAAGTATTACAAGTTTTAGTTGTAACACCTTCGGCATTAACTAATTTGTTTACCTTTATTTTTTTCTTAACACCTTCAGCGATTTCTTCCAATGTTAATTTCATTTTTACACGAAGATTTGTTCCTTTAACAACTCTTGAGCCTCCGCCCCTAGATCCTCCAAAACCACCAAATGCTCCACCGAAAACATCTCCGAATTGACTAAAGATGTCATCCATGTTCATACCGCCACCACCAAAGCCTCCGCCACCATTCATTCCTGCATGTCCAAATTGATCGTATCTAGCGCGTTTATTTGAATCACTTAATACTTCGTATGCTTCAGCTGCTTCTTTGAATTTATCTTCAGCTTCTTTATCACCTGGGTTTTTATCAGGGTGATATTTCAAAGCCATTTTTCTATATGCTTTTTTTATTTCTCCTTCATCAGCGCTTTTGCTAATTCCTAGTATTTCGTAGTAATCTCTTTTTTGACTCATTTTAATTGTAATTATTGTCCTACAACAACTTTTGCGTATCTGATTACTTTCTCATTTAAGTAATATCCTTTTTCAACGTCATCGATGATTTTTCCTTTCAAATCTTCTGTTGGAGCTGGGATGTTTGCAATAGCTTCATGTAATTCACTGTCAAATGCTTCACCTTTTGCAACCATTGCTTTCAAACCTTTTGATTCTAATTGATTTTTGAATTTGTTATAAATCAAATGAAAACCTTCTTTAACACTTTCGATGTCAGTTGCATTTTCATTATTTGTAATAGCTCTTTCAAAATCATCTAATACTGAAACTAAGTCTTTTAAAATACCAGCATTAGCGTTAGCAATTAAATCAAGTTTTTCTTTGTTTGTTCTTTTTCTGTAGTTATCAAACTCTGAATATAATCTGACAAATTTGTCATTTAATTCAGCATATTTTTCTTCCATCGTTGGCTCTTTTGCTTCTTCTGCAAGAGCTTCATCTGTTGTGTTTGTTTCATCGTTTTCGTTTACTACAACTTCTTCCTGTTGATTTTCAGTGTTTTTTTGTGTAGTTTCTTCTTCTTGTATTTTATTTTCTTCCATTATTATTGCTGTTTTTCTTAATTATAAACAAAGATATTGCCAATCTAAAATTGTTGTCAGTTTGTCAGTTATTTTAATAACTTTTCAATTTCAACATGCAATCCCATACCCCTTAAACTTTCTCCTTTAGCAACAACTTTCCCTTCTCCGTCTATTAAAAATGCCATAGGAATAGATGTAATATGATATTGTTTAGCAAATACTCCACTTTTATCCCATACGTGTGAATCCCAAGTTAAATTGTCTTTTTTTATCGCTTCTAACCAAGCTTGTTCATTTTTATCTAATGAAACACTAAAAACTTCAAAGCCTTTCGCATTTGAGAACTTAGATTTATGGTATTTTGAAAACGCTTCAACTACGTTTGGATTTTCTCTTCTACATGGTCCACACCAAGAAGCCCAAAAATCAATTAAAACAACCTTACCTTTTAAATCAGATAAGTTGATTTTTTTACCTGTATTGCTTGTTAATTCGATTTCAGGTGCTTTCTCTCCAACCTCTTGAGCATAAAAATCAATAGTTGAAAATAAGATGCAAAATAAAACTAGGGGAGTGTATATTACTTTTTTCATTATCCGATTCTTCTTATATCAGCACCTAAATTACGTAGTCTTAGATCAATGTCTTGATAACCACGGTCAATTTGTTCAATGTTTTCAATAACACTTTTTCCTTTAGCTGATAATGCTGCAATCAAAAGGGATACTCCAGCACGGATATCTGGTGATGACATCGTTATACCTTTTAAAGAGTGTTGGTTATTCAATCCGATTACTGTTGCTCTATGTGGATCGCAAAGTATAATCTGTGCTCCCATATCTATTAATTTATCCACGAAAAATAATCTTGATTCAAACATTTTTTGGTGAATCAAAACACTTCCTTTCGCTTGAGTAGCAACGACTAAAATGATAGATAATAAATCAGGCGTAAATCCAGGCCAAGGTGCATCTGCAATCGTTAAAATTGAACCATCGATAAATGTGTCAATTTCGTATGTATCTTGCGCAGGTATAAAAATATCGTCTCCTCGTCTTTCTAATTTGATTCCTAAACGTCTGAAAACATTTGGTATAATTCCTAAATCATCATAACTTACATCTTTGATAGTAATCTCTGATTTAGTCATTGCAGCTAAACCAATAAAACTACCGATCTCAATCATGTCAGGAAGAATTCGGTGATAACAACCATTCATTGTTGGAACGCCATCAATATGAATCATATTAGAGCCAATGCCTTCGATTTTAGCCCCCATAGAATTCAACATTTTACATAATTGTTGAATGTATGGTTCACAAGCTGCATTGTAAATAGTTGTTTTTCCTTCTGCAAGAACTGCTGCCATGATAACGTTTGCAGTTCCTGTTACAGACGCTTCATCTAAGTGAATGTAAGTTCCTTTTAATTTATCTGCTTCGATAGAGTAAAAATGTTCTCCTGCGTCATAGTTGAATTTTGCACCCAACATAGCAAATCCTTCGAAGTGAGTATCTAATCTTCTTCTTCCAATTTTATCGCCGCCTGGTTTAGGGATAAAACCTTTTCCAAAACGAGCTAAAAGCGGTCCGACAATCATAATTGAACCACGTAAGGAAGCCGCACGTTTTTTAAATTCTTCTGTTTCAAGGAATGGAAGATCTATGTCTTTTGCTTGAAAAATATAAGTCCCTTTTTCTACTTTTTCAATTTTTACTCCCATTGCTTGTAATAAGCTGATTAACTTATTTACATCAATAATGTCGGGGATATTTGAAATTGTAACTTTATCTTCTGTTAAAAGAACAGCGCAAAGAACTTGCAATGCTTCATTTTTTGCCCCTTGTGGAGTAAGTTCACCTTTTAAAGGTTTCCCCCCGTGAATTTCAAATGATGCC
>CANHVK010000039.1 GCA_947464135.1 Flavobacteriia bacterium
CATGTGTTGAGTCACAGTTTTTACAGGTGATGATAGGGTGTCCTGCGGTATCAACTACAAAGCGATAGTCTTTTCCATAGGTATCTGTTTTAAAAGCATATTTAAATTTTCCATTCAAATCGTATTGTTGAATTCTTGCCATTACGCCATTACCGATGAAGATTCCATGTTGATTTACGACCAAACCTTGTGGGTTTGTTATTGGAATTTCTAATCGTTGGTTATCTAAGCCATCCATTAAGGGAAGACTAAAAATAAAAATGATACCACTAAAAATCGCAGTTACTATTAGAATGATTGAAACAAGTCTTCTAATATTTCTAAGCATGAAATAAGAAAAGTTACTTGTTAATTAGCGTTTGGCATAATTTACATACTTCCTCTGGTTGATCCGTTCCAATACGAATTACTTTGTCGCTGGAATGAAATCGAAGTTCAATGGCATAGAATCCTGAAACATTATATAACCATCCTCCAGGAATGACACGGATTCCCCAACCATATAACAAATTGTTTTTTACTTTCTGAACAGATTTTATATCTGATATAGGATAGCTTTTTTTGATGAGTCCTATTCCCATTTTAAAGGAAATGTGCTGATCATTAATTGTTATTGAAAGTTTATAAACTAATACCAAAATTACGCTAAGCAAAAAGGTTATGATGATTACCGGGGTAAAGTCTGTATTCCCTAAATGATAATGTGTATAAAACTTTAATAAAGTTATGATAATGATGGGGATAAAGATGTAAAACATCAATTTCCCATATTGTGTAAAATGTTTTGGTTCCATATGAATCAAATATAAGTAAAAATCTTTCAGATCGAAAAACGAAACAGTTTCATTAGTTGTTTTCTCTGATAAACAATTTTAATTTTTGTTTTTTATAAAAAACATTTTATAGTTTTGTTTTATTAAAAAATCAATTTGTATTTTTGTTTTGTAAAGAAAGTAACGATGGATGTTTTTATACGAAAATCAGAAAGGAAAAAGGCAGAGGTTTTAATCGATTTTGAGCGTTATTTGTCGCGTGAAATTGATTGGAATCAACGCTTGATTTTATTATTTGGACACAGAGGAGTAGGGAAGACGACTTTGATATTACAACAATTAAAAAAAGATACGGCTAAATCGGTTTATGTCAGTTTAGATGATTACTATTTTGAAGAGAAACGATTGATAGAAGTCGTCACTGAATTGTATGAAAAGGGATACCGTTCTTTTTACATTGATGAGGTGCATCGTTATCAGCATTGGTCAAAAGAGTTGAAGAATTTATATGATGATTTTTCGGATACTAAATTTATTGTTACAGGTTCTTCTATTTTAGAAATTTCAAAAGGACAAGAAGATTTATCACGTAGGGCAGTGGTTTACCAACTGGCAGGATTATCGTTTCGTGAATATTTGGTACTGGAGGAGAAAAAAGATTTTCCGGTAGTTGGGTTGGAAGAAATATTGAAAAATCATCATCAGATTTCATCCGATATTATGGATGAATTGGAATGGAAAAATCAGTTTAAGAATTATTTGAATTATGGTTATTATCCTTTTTATCGAGAAGGAAAAAAAGTGTATCATCAAAAATTGCAGGAAACGACGAACTTGGTGATAGATTCAGATATAGCACCGTATAAAGAATTAAATTATTCAACCGTTCGAGTGATGAAAAAATTACTTTTTGTTATTAGTCAGTCGGTTCCTTTTATTCCAAACGTGAGTAAGTTAGCCGAGAAATTGGGAGTTACACGTAACACTATTTTGAAGTTGCTCGATATATTAGATAAAGCACAGTTGTTGTCTCTATTACATGCGTCCACAGAAGGAATTAGTTTTTTACAAAAGCCAGAAAAAATTTACCTTCAAAACACCAATTTAGCGCATATGTTTGCCTACGAAAGTCAGAATGTCGGTAATCTTCGGGAAACATTTTTTTTGAATCAAGTAGAAGTGAAACATCAAGTAACCGCTCCAAAATATGGCGACTTTTTAGTGGATAGTCAATACGTGTTTGAGGTTGGAGGTCCTAATAAAACATTTAAGCAACTTCAAGGAGTGCCAAATGGCTATTTAGCGATTGATGAAATTGATGGAGGTAGCGGAAATAGAATTCCGTTGTGGTTGTTTGGGTTTTTGTATTGATTGATAGGTGAAAAAACTTTGTTTTTTAATGATCAATAATTTAAAATGATTAATATTTTACTTTTACGCTGTTTTTTCCAATAATTATTTTAATTTCATCAAGTGGCTTTAATCCAATTAAGAATCGATTCTTGTTATATTCCATCCTTTGAGATTCAGTAGTATTCACCCATGGTGTAGGAATTGATTGATATTTTTGTTTTTTGCCTCCATTTAATAAATGTCTATCAATAATCCAGGCATACATTCTTGGTTTAATTTTCCCTTCTTTTAAAGCAATTTCTAATCTTTCTCCCATAATAAGATTTGATACGTCTTTATCGTAATGAAGCAAAATTATAGAAACCTTATCGTTTGTTTCTTCACTTACTAATTTTTCAGAAGGATAACCAAACTTTGAAATCACATTTTTAATAAATTCAACATTAGAACTATCCACTCGCCACCACTCTTCCATTAATTGTTTAGATCTCGATCTTTTCTTTTCTTTATAATTGAACGTTGAATCGAACAAACATTTTCTGTAGTAATTTTGGGCATTATAATATTTTTTACTTCTAACTCTTTGGTCTTCTTTTCCAACACTATCTAGTTGTGCTTTTAAATTAAGGTTTATATTTTCTTTTGATTTCCTAATTTCATCTTTACAAAAATTAAGTAATTCCAAATCTTTTTGATTTCTTGCAATTCGTTTTCCTAATTCTAAATTCTTAATATGAATGTAATCAACTAATTCAAAAGCTTGTTTTAAATAAAAAGTTAGACTATCATTTAGCTTTTTTTCTCGATTTTGTTGTACTTTATTTATTAATTGGTAATATCTAATATAATCGTTTTGAGAAAGTACTACTCCAGAAAATAATAAACCTGATAATAATATAAATAACTTATTTTTCATACTACGATTTCGTTTTTTAGTAAAAATAATGTGTTGTTATAATCAATAGGTTAAACCTTTACTTTTAATTCCCTCCAAAAAAACGACTGTAATCTATAACCATCATTCAATGGAATTACCTATTTGTAAAAGGATTAGAATCTATACCAACTTATTATATAATTGAAATATTTAAATGTTTTCCAAGACCAAGTTCAATTAACTTGTAATATGTAGTAATTTGAATATCACTTAATCCACGTTCAATTCTGGAAATATAACTTTTTTTAGTTCCTGTTTTTTCAGCAAGTTCTTCTTGTGTCAAGTTTGCTTCAATGCGTGCTTCCTTTAACATAACTCCTAACCTAAAAGCAAGAGAATTTTGATCAAACTGATCTCTTTCTACATTTCCTTTTTTTCCGTATTTCTCGTCAAGGAGTTGATCAAATGTTTTAACGTTTTTCATCTTCTTTCTGTTTTAAATATTCCGTTTTTAAATTCTCCGCAAGTTTAATTTCATTTTTAGGAGTTTTTTGAGTTTTCTTAACGAATGCATTGGTTAAAACTACCAATGTTCCTTCATCTTGGAAACATAAAATTCGTATACTTTTTTGTGATGTAATTACTCTGACTTCATAAATTCCATTCGTACTCTCTAATTTTTTAAAGAATTTGATTGGTACTTGATTTTCAAATCGAACTAAGTCCAAAACATATTCAATTTTCAACTGAACTTTCGAATCTTGAGATTTATAAAAGTCAATTACATTCTCACCGAAAAAAATAATTTCTCTTACCACAAAAACGAAGTTAACTAATTAGTTTACTTTTTGCAAATTTATAAACTGATTTTTGGGATTGTTTAGTAGTATATAAAATAATTTTATATCGGAGGAAGCGGAAATCGAATTCCGTTGTGGTTGTTTGGATTTTTGTATTGAATTAAATCAACAAATCAGCAACAATCGTTTCTGCCCATTAGTTTCTTGAGGTGCTCGGTGTATGCAGGGTAGCACTTTACTCGTTGGGTTGTCAGTTGCTAAGCGCCATAAATTTCCATTTCCTAAGCTAATCGTTTTTCCTTCCATCGTTTGTTGATAGTGTAGATCAAAGAAGTTTTCGATTAAAAAATCTTCAAAATCAGCATCGTTACCAGTGTGGATCTCGCGTAATTGTTGTCGTAGTTCGGTAATTTGAATTTTTTGAATTGCAAATTCATTGGGTATTAGTTCGCTTGCATCTCCGACATAGGTACATAAAAAAGTATCTGTTGCAATCGGTGAACGATCTACGTGAAAGGAATAAATATCGGTAGGGAAAAGAGGAAATGCATCGTCTTTTTCGTAGGAACGAATAATATTCAAAACTGGATCTGCTCCATACGATTTAAGTGCTTCATAATCTTGTAAAATGATTGTTCTCGCAAGTTGTCCCGCTTCACTTAGTGATAATGATTCTAAGGAATCGATACTTACTTCAAGCATATTTCCTTCAAATTCGTAATTAGCAACTATTTCTAAAAAATCACCTTTCAATTCGCGTGACCAGCACAAAGCATTACAAGTTCCTTCAAATGGGATCGAAACCAATTCTTGGAAGGAAGAAACGTTTTGAATGGAGGATTTAATTTTTGTAGGTTGTTGCATGGAATAGGAGCGTTTTTTTTAAGAATCATTAAAACTTGTAATTTTTGCAAGTTTTAATGATTTAAAACTTATTTTATTGATTTTTAGTTTTTTGAAAATTAATTTTTTAACATACGGAAATTATGCTTATCGATAAGTTTTAAATATAATTAATTGATAATGATTAAGATTAAATGTTTGAAAATAACTTTTAATTTTAAGTTGTATATCATCCTTTGTTACATTTTATTAGGTGCAATTATCTTATCATCACTCCCCACAAATGCAAACAAGGAATTTCATCGATGGTTAAGCGTGGGATATTTATAATTAATTCGTTATCTTTTAGTTCGAAGTCAAGGTGAAAGTCTGTTCCTAATAAGATCGCGTTTGTCGGTTTGTTTTTCTTCCAAGGAAAACGAATTTCGGAATTCCATTTCGTAAAAAAGACATATAAGGCATCTGATTTTTCGGTGAAGTACAGTTGTTGATTTTCAAAAAGTAGACTTGGTGTTTCTGTTCGGTGAGTATCGTAAATTCCTTCTCCGTTTATTTGTAACCAACGACCTATTTCTATTAATCGTTCTTGCATAACTACGGGGATTGTTCCATCTGCATTGGGACCAATATTTAGTAGTAAATTTCCCCCACGACTCACAATGTCTACTAATTCAAGAATCAATTCTTTTGCAGTATTGTAATTGTTCCAGTTTTCAGCACGATTAAAACCGTAGGAATCACCGATGCCACGACTTTCTTCCCAAGGATTTTCATTTTGCACGTGTTGAGCATCATTGTATTCACTGGAGTAATAATCACCGTGTTGTCCGGGCATTCCTTTGAAAAAACGATCGTTTACGACAATTTCATCTTTTACTGGAGAGTCGTTGTATAACCACGTTAAAAAAGGTTTGGTTTGCGAAAATTCTTCTTCCAAATCCCATTCACCACCATCGGAGAAAATAAGGGAAGGATGGTAGTTGTTTACGATTTCTTTAAGTTCAGGAATTAATGTTTCGTTCACATAGTTAGTAGGGGAAATACCATATTTGTCAATGATGTGTTTGGGTAAAAAATATCCGCTCTGAGTTCGGTGTGTAGGTATACTTTCCCACTCAATGATAGAGTAATATAATCCCATTTTGAGACCTTTTTCTCTAACAGCATTCGTTAATTCACCCACTAAATCTCGTTTCGGACCTACATCAGAAACATTCCAGTTCTTTTTGTGCTTGTTTTTCGTCGGCCACAAACAATAACCATCGTGGTGTTTACTTGTCAATACCACATACTTTGCTCCGGCTTTCTCAAATAAATCAGCATAGAAATGAGGATCGAATAGTTCTGCTTTAAATTGCGGTGCAAAATCTCGGTATTCAAACTCGGAACCATAATTTTTATCGTGAAATTCTTTACCACCGTTTGCTTCATTATACATTACACGAGCATAATACCATTCTGCATAAGAAGCATAACTTTCTTCTTCCAATTTTCTCCATGCAGGAACCGAATAAACACCCCAATGAATAAATATGCCAAATTTAGCATTTCGAAACCATGCAGGTATTGTGCGTGAGTCGAGTGATTGCCATGAAGGAGAATATTTCATTGTAATGAGTTATTATTTGTGGGGTATGAGTGATTCAAATTTATCTATTTGATTTTAAGTATTCAATGTAATGCATTTAGATTTTTTATATTTTTGAGTAAATATTGAAGTTGAAATTCAATTTCATTGGAAAATAAACACGTTCAATTGATTATAAATCTAATTATTATATTTTATGAAAAAACAACTTATCACAATTTCATGTATACTTTCTGGGATCGTTTCTTATGGACAAACATCTGTAAATACAGCAGGAGGAGAGGTTAAAAATACATCTGGTTCTGTAAGTTATTCTATCGGACAAGTTGCTTATACGAGTGTTTCAAACTCGAATGGTTCTGTTAGTCAAGGGGTTCAACAAGCATATCAAATTTCTACCTTGAATTTAGAAGAGAAAGCATTTAATTTTTCCTTGAGCGCGTATCCAAATCCAACACAAGACAACCTTAATTTACGAGTTGGAAATTACAGACAAGAACAGTTGGTATATCGATTATTAGATTTGGGTGGAAAATTACTTTCGGAAGCAAAAATTCAAACTCAAGAAACGGTAATTGAGATGCAACAACTTCCAAATGCAACGTATTTTGTAGAAGTACATCACGAAGGTAAAAAAGTACAATCGTTTAAAATTATTAAAAACCAATAAGGATGAAAAAACTTTACTCCTTAATTTCAGCGGTAATCTTATCCGCAAGTTTATGGGCGCAAGCACCACAAAAGATGAGTTACCAAGCGGTAATTCGCGGAGCAAATAATGCCTTGGTTGTTGATAAACCTGTAGGAGTTCGAATAAGTATATTACAAGGTACTGAGTTTGGAGCATCAGTTTATGTTGAAACGCATACTACAACAACTAATTCCAATGGATTAGCTTCGTTGAGTATAGGAACTGGAAAAATTATCACCGGAGATTTTTCAAAAATAGATTGGTCAAAAGGACCTTATTTTGTGAAAACAGAAACGGATGTGGAAGGTGGAACGAACTATCAATTGACTTCGGTGAGTGAGTTGATGAGTGTGCCTTATGCGTTGTATGCAGGAAATGGTATTAAACGAATTTCAGCTAACAGTGATACAATTTTTTTGTCTAATGACAAATTTTACGTTAATAAATCTTCAGTGAATGTTGGTAATAGTTCTATACCTACAGGAGGTGGTCAAGGACAAGTATTGACAATGTGTGAAGGAATTTTAACATGGACAAATGGTGGTGTATGTCCTGGGAAGATTGAAAGCCTAGATTGTTCAAATTTTAAAGTGTCTGGAGATTTAAAACAAGGTGTAGATGCTTTAAATACTTCATTAGAATTATATTATAAAAATGGAAATGGTGGTGAGGTGAACTCTTTACCTTGTGATTCTAAATATGTTTTAGGTTTGACGGCAAAATTAGAAAATAATAAATTGAATTATGGTGATGGAGTTTTAAAATTTTCTTTATCAGGAATTCCTAAAAGCTCTGGCAATGCTATCTTTTCAATTTTAATTAATGATAAATCTTGTTTAATATCTTTACCTGTTATTCAGACAAATTTAAAGTTAATTGATTTTGAAGATTTTAGTTTACCGAAAAATTCATATTTAGACAGTAGTAAATTAGGTTATTTTAGTTCGAAAAATTGTATGTTTCAGAACAAATACAATAAAGAATATAAATATCTTGAAAAAGGTTTTGCACTCTCTTCGAAAATTGATACAGTTATTGCAGGGTATACAAATATGTATTCTTCTTTTGCTGGTGGAGGGGTAGATAATAGTTCAAACTATATAGTGGGTTTAGATTCAAGTTTGATTAAACTACCTATAAATACTTCTATAGTTTCATTTTATGTGACGAATAACACATACGCTGCATTATCAATGAGAAATGGTGATGCTTTTGCTAAGAAATTTAGTAAAGGTGATTATTTTAAACTTGTAGTTTATGGATATAAAAATGGACTAAGTGTTGCTAAAAGTGAAATTTATTTAGCTGATTTTACATCCGTTAATTCTAATGATTTTTACATACAAAAAAAATGGAAAAAGATATTAACACCTGAATTTAAAAATATTGACGAAATAAGATTTAAATTAGAATCTTCCGATATGGGGCAATATGGTCTGAATACACCTGCATTTTTTGTTTTAGATAATATTGAGATAGAATAATTCTATGAATTTTAATATCTTAATTTGAATTTAAGTTAAAAACATGAAAAAACTATACACATTCATTTCAGCGGTAATCTTATCCGCAAGTTTATGGGCACAAGCTCCACAAAAAATGAGTTACCAAGCGGTAATTCGCGGAGCAAACAATACCTTAGTTGTTGAAAAGCAAGTTGGTGTTAAAATTAGCATCTTGCAAAATTCAGAAACGGGTTCGGTGGTATATACCGAAACGCATACTCCAACAACAAATACCAATGGATTGGCGTCGTTGAGTATTGGAGCAGGAAAAAGTCCTTCATCTGATTTTTCAAAAATAGATTGGTCAAAAGGACCATATTTTGTTAAAATAGAAACGGATGTTGTAGGTGGAACGAACTATCAATTAACTTCGGTAAGCGAGTTGATGAGTGTTCCGTATGCGTTGAATTCAAGAGAATCCGGAAATGGGATTAAGTCAGTCTCAAAAACCGGTGATACATTAAATTTAAATAATGGAAGTTTTGTGATTATTCCTGGTATTAGTGCTGCACAACCAAAACCAACAAGTGGATATGGCCCAAATATTAACGATGTAGATGGTAACACTTATAAAACTGTTTATTTAGGTACACAACAATGGATGGCTGAAAATTTAAAAACTATTAAATTTAATGATGGAACCTTTATTAAATTTATTATTGATGGATCTGAATGGCAGAATAATAATACAGGTGCATATTCTTTTTATGATAATGATGATTCAAATATTTTTACTAATGGTCTTTTATATAATTGGTATGCAATAAGCCCAACTTCGAATGGGAATAAAAATGTTTGTCCATCAGGTTGGCATGTTCCAACAGATAATGAATGGACTATTTTAACAGATTATTTAGGTGGTGAAAATATTGCTGGTGGGAAAATGAAAGAAATAGGTACAATCAATTGGAATAGTCCTAATACGGATGCTACAAATACATCAAATTTTACAGGTATTCCTAGTGGTTGCAGAAATACAAATGGAAATTTTTACCACATTAAAAATAATGCTTATTGGTGGAGCTCAACATCTAGTAGTACAACTAATGCTTGGTATCGAAATTTATTCAATATTAATGGATCTGCTAACAGAGCTAACGTTAGTAAGGCAGATGGTTTTTCCATCCGTTGCTTAAAAGATTAACTACATTATAAATAATGATTTATTGGTTATGATTTAATTTCATATCTCACAGTTAAAACTAAAAAACATGAAAAAACTATACACATTCATTTCAGCGGTAATCTTATCCGCAAGTTTATGTGCTCAAGCTCCACAAAAAATGAGTTACCAAGCGGTAATTCGTGGAGCAAATAATGCCTTGGTAATTGATAAACCTGTAGGAGTTCGAATCAGTATATTACAGGGTTCAGAAACAGGATCAACTGTATATACCGAAACGCATACTCCAACAACAAATGCAAATGGATTAGCTTCTTTGAGTATAGGTATTGGAAAAAATCCTTCATCTGATTTTTCAAAAATAGATTGGTCAAAAGGTCCATATTTTGTTAAAACAGAAACGGATGTGGAAGATGGAACGAATTATCAACTGACTTCGGTAAGTGAGTTGTTGAGTGTGCCATATGCGTTGTATGCAGGAAATGGTATTAAACGAATTTCAGCTAACAGTGATACAATTTTTTTGTCTAATGACAAATTTTACGTTAATAAATCTTCTACGAATATAGGGAACAGCTCTATACCTACAGGAGGTGGACAAGGTCAAGTGTTGACTAATTGTGATGGGGTACCAACATGGACTACCGGAGGTATTTGTCCTGGAAAAATTGCTTCTTTAAATTGCGCTGGGGTTTTTGTGAATGGTTTATTAAATAATGGTGCAATAGCATCTAATGTTTCTTTTGTGATAACGTATTCTGGAGGTAATGGTGGGGCCTATCTCGAACAAAGCATAAGTTCCACTGGTGTTATTGGATTAACTGCTAATTTGCAAGTAGGTACTTTTGCGACTGGTAACGGAAGTTTAACATTTTCAGTTTCTGGTACGCCTACTTCAGTAGGAAATGCATTGTTTTCGTTGAATATTGGTGGGCAAGTATGTTCTGTTTCAATATTAGTTCAAGAAAAGCCATCAACAATAGGAATACCTGGTCCTAATATCACCGATAATGATGGTAACACCTACAAAACAGTAACTATAGGTACCCAAACTTGGATGGCTGAAAATTTAAAAACATCAAAATATAATGATGGATCGGAGATTACAACGATTACGAATTCATCTCTTTGGTCAGGAAGTACAACAGGAGCGACTTGTTATTTAAATAATGATTTAACAAATGTTTCAAAATACGGAAGGTTGTACAATTGGAATTCAATTAGTAAATCAAAAAACGGTAATAAAAATGTTTGTCCTGTTGGATGGCATGTACCTTCAGAGAACGAATGGGTAAAATTATTTGATTATTTAGGAGGAGCATCTGTCGCTGGGGGTAAAATGAAAGAAGTAGGAACTGTAACTTGGTCTAGTCCAAATACAGGTGCTACGAATACGTCTTTATTTACTGCTTTGCCCGGCGGTGCTCGTTTGTATGATATAGGTGATTATTATTATGTAACTGGAGATGGTTATTGGTGGAGTATAACTGAATCTAATTCTATTGAAGCAAAGAAAATTTCGTTATTTTCTAATACATCTACTGTTTCACAGTCTGTAAGTGAAAAAGCAAGTGGATTATCTATCCGTTGTTTGAAAGACTAGCTTAAAATTTTAATTAATTGACATACGATTTGTTTATTTTCCTTTAAATTATTTTATATGAAAAAGTTATTAATTATTCCATTAATAGTGTTGTCAATATTTTCTTGTGAAAAAGAAGAAAATGAAAAAGTTGACCCTAGATTATCAAGTGAGATTAATTTTGAAAGTCTTGGACCAGCATTATCAAAATTTGGAAGTACTATTTCAGATATCGAAGGGAATAGTTATAAAACAGTTGTGATTGGTAAACAAGAATGGATGGCTGAAAACTTAAAAGTAAGTAAATATAATGATGGTAGTTCAATTCCTAATATTACTGATAGAATTCTCTGGAAAACGACTAAATCTAATGCATGGGCTTATCCAATAGAAGGTGAAAAGTATAATAAGAAATTTGGTAAATTATATAATTGGTATACAGTTGATCTGAAGACAAACGGTAATAAAAATGTTTGTCCTACAGGATGGCATGTACCTAGCGATCCTGAATGGACTATTTTAACGGATTATTTAGGTGGTCCTAGTGTTGCAGGGGGTAAAATGAAAGAGGTGGGACTTACAACTTGGAATAGTCCAAATGCTGGAGCAACTAACATATCATTATTTACATCAATATCAGGTGGATATCGTGCTGATGACGGAGTGGAAGTAAATGTAGGTTTTGGAGCTGGATATTGGAGTACAACAGTTTATGACCACGACACGTTGAATGCATGGTTTATAAATTTAAGTGATACTGAAACTTCTGCAACAAGACTCGGGTTCAGTAAAAAATATGGTTTTTCAATCCGTTGCCTAAAAGATTAAAATATATTATAAATGATAATTTATGGGTTGTGGATGAATTTCATAACACATTTTTTATTGAATTTCAGGAGTTTTGGATTTAATTATTATTTTTATCTTTTTTTAATCTATAACAAATGAAAAAACTATTATTGTTAATTTCCGTTTCGTTTTCTTTCTTTTCACTTTCTCAAAATAATAGCCAAAAAACACCTTTGTTAGGTAAATATGGTGGTGGTGTTACAGATATTGATGGTAATAAATATAAGACCGTTATAATAGGTGCTCAAGAGTGGATGGGTGAAAATTTGAAAGTGACCAAGTTTAATGATGGAACTTTAATTTCAAATGTAGTAGACAGTACTGCATGGGGTAAATTGAAAAAAAGTGCATGGGCTTATAATGATAATGATTCATTGAATAATCAAAAATTTGGGAAGTTATATAATTGGTATGTTGTTGGTGAAAAAAATAAAAATGTTTGTCCGTTAGGTTGGCATGTTCCAAGTGATAAAGAATGGAGTAGATTGATTGATTCTCAAGGTGATTTTGCATTTGCTGCAAGTAAATTAAAATCTGTAGAAAAAAATATGTGGATTTCTCCAGAGTACTTAACAGTAGAGAATGTCGATTCTAAAGGTGGGAAATCAGAGGATACGACCAAATTCATTTCTCAAAATATAGAAAATACAAATAGTTCTCTATTTTCAGCTATTCCTGGTGGTTTTCGTTTTAATAATGGTAGTTTTATGTTTACAGGTTATGGTGCATACTTTTGGAGCTCTGAAGATCCAAAAAAATTAGGGAATGGGGTGAGACTTTTAGTTAACGATATGGGTTCTGTTGGTGGTTACGGTAGTGCTGATAAAAACCATGCTTTATCCATCCGTTGCCTAAAAGACTAAACAAATTATAAATGATGACTTATGGGTTATGGATGAATTTCATAACCCATTTTTTATTTATTCAACATCCATTTTTGTAAGAAAACATCGTAGGTTCTGATGAATGTGCCTTGCTCGTCGTTTTCCTGATAAATCATTTCTTTTTCAAGTAAGGCATCAACACAACGCTTAACTACGGAAGCATTCGTGAATTGATATTTTGCTAAAAAGTCTTTTCCGGTGTATTGGTAGAGTTTTTCTTCTTTGGATATCGCTTTTAATACATTCCATTGTTGTGGGGAAAGTAAATTTCTATATTGGTAAAAGAAGACTTCTTGGTCTTTTAGTATTTTGTGGCACTGCATTAAAATGTCTGAGTGACTAATTTTTCGTTTACCTGTTGCATAAACACGGTTACAAACCATTTGAACAAAGTAAGTGTGTCTATTGGTCCAGGTTAAAATAAAATCGATGTCTTCATCGTTTATTTTTCGGTTGTTTTTTTCAAAGTGATGCTTTATAAAGGCTTTGTATTTATCAGCAGGGATGAAATCTAAGTATTCAATGTTCGTGCTTGCGTAAAATGGCCGTTTGCTATTTCCGAAAATTTCGGTCAAAATATGTTTTTTACTACCACTAAAAATAAAACGCAGGTTTTTAACATCTTGAATGATGGTTCGTAAAATAGCTTCGGTGTTTTTTTCTGGATATTCATTGATTTGTTGAAACTCATCAAAGGCAATAATGATAGGTGTGTTTTGTTGTTCTAAAAAGGATAATAATTGTTGGATTGTTTTTGGAATTTCGTTTTGCTTTATGGCATCAAACGAAATAGATGGTTCTCCAGTGAGCGCGTCAAATTGAATTAACGGACGAAGTTGTTTGATGCTTTTTAAAAAACGTTTTCCTGCGGAATGTTTTTCTGGAAATTTACGTGCGATTTCATTGGCTAATTGATTGGTGAAATCGTTTAAATTTTGTGAGGCAAATAAGTCGATAAAAAGGCAAGGATAGTTTAATTTTTCTTCAATTATGGTGAAAAGTTGTTTTATTAATCCAGTTTTTCCTATTCTTCGTATTGAAATTAGTGTAGTATTTAGCTCATTTTGTATGTTACTTATCAATGATTCTACGTTGTGTTCGCGGTCACAAAAATATTCTTTTCCTTGGTAATTATTGATTATGAAAGGATTCTTGTCTGTTTCAGTATTCATGAGTTAGATGGTTTTGATATACATTTTGTATTATACATTTTGTATTATACATTTTGTATAACAAATATATGTTTTTAATTTGATGTTAGAAAGGTGTAATTCTCCTTTTTTTATCTATAAAAGTCAATAATTTGATTTGGCAAGTGTATTGTTGTAAAATTCGATACTTCCAATCTTCCTTTGCGGGATATAGATTATTGAATTCTGGGTTATGGATGAATTTCATAACCCATTTTTATTTGCATTTTACTCTTTTATTTTCAAGGAATTTGGTAGTGGGGTTTAGTTAATATACTTACATTTGTTTATGGAGCAATCTAATTTACATCATTCAAATCATTATGAAGTTTCAGAGTTGGTTATTCATCGTGAAAACGGTAAAAATAAATTAGATTACAAAAAGCAACATCCTTTGTTGGATGCATTGAAACGTATTTTCAGTGACCCAATGATTATTCTTTTACTCATTGCAGCAACTATTTTTTTTGTTAGTAATCAAGTAGAAGATGGATTGTTTTTGATTGTTGCGATTGTATTTATAATGTCAATTTCGTTGTATCAATTTTCCAAAAGTAAAAGTGCCTTGGAAAAACTGAAGGAATTTTCAGAGCCTTTAAGTAAGATATTAATTGATAATAAAATACATCCGATTAGAAGTGAGTCACTCGATATAAATGATTTGCTAGTAATTGAAGAAGGAACCTTAATCGCTGCGGATGGGATTATAGTGCATTCCAACGATTTTTCAGTAAACGAATCCATACTTACAGGGGAGTCATTGGTTGTTTATAAAGAAAAAGACAGTGAGATTTATTCAGGAACTACTGTATCGAGTGGTTTAGCCATTGTAAAAATTACAGCCATCGGAAACGATACCAAATTGGGTAAGATAGGTTTGAGTTTGGAAAGTATCGAAGAAGAGAAAACTCCTTTAGAATTAAAAGTTTCGAACTTTGTAAAAAGCATGGCGGCTGTTGGCGCTGTTGTGTTTGTTATCGTTTGGATATTGAATTACATAAAATCCAAATTGTTTTTAGAGAGTCTGCTTCATTCTTTGACCTTGGCAATGAGTATTTTGCCGGAAGAGATTTCAGTAGCATTTACCACGTTTATGGCTTTGGGAGCATGGCGTTTGATGCAAAAAGGAGTAGTGGTAAAGCAGATGAAAACTGTTGAAACCTTAGGGAGTGCTACGGTTATTTGTACCGACAAAACAGGGACAATCACTGAAAATAAAATGAGTTTGGCGAGATTATATGATTTACAATCGAATAGTTTTCAGTCACCAGAATCTATTACTAATTTGAATTCTTTTGAGGTGCTTGAATTTGCAATGTGGGCAAGCGAATCTATCCCATTTGACCCCATGGAGTTGGCAATTCAACGTGAATATAAAAAACTAGCCAAACAAGATAAAAGAAGTCATTATTCATTGGTTTATGAATATCCTTTGAGTGGAACGCCACCCATGATGACGCATATTTATAAAGACACTGAAGGAGATTTCATCGTTGCAATTAAAGGGGCGCCAGAAGCTTTGTTTAAATGTGCAAATTTGACAGAGATACAACACAATCAATTTACAGATGCAGTAAAGCAATTAGCAAGTGAAGGATACCGTGTGTTAGCCGTCGGAAAATCGAGTTTGGAGAATGGGGTTTATCCTGAATCACAATTTGAATTGTCTATTCAGATTTTAGGATTAGTAGCATTTTACGATCCGCCCAAAAAGAATTTTCATGAGGTGTTAACACATTTTTATAATGCGGGAATTAAAGTAAAGATTATTACCGGTGATAATGTATTAACCACTACGTCGATAGCAAAACAAGTAGGTTTTCGTGATGCGGATAAAACGATTTCTGGTGATGAACTAATGAAGCTAACAGATATGGAATTGAAAAGATGTGTTGAGGAAACGACCATTTTCACGAGAATGTATCCTGAAGCGAAATTGAAAATAATTAACGCGTTAAAATCGAATGATGAGGTCGTTGCGATGACAGGAGATGGGGTGAATGATGGTCCTGCATTAAAAGCGGCTCATATCGGAATTGCTATGGGACATAAAGGAACGGAAATTGCCAAACAAGCAGCTTCGTTGACCTTGTTAGAAGATGATTTGTCTAAAATGGTGGATGCTATTGCCATGGGGAGAAAGATTTATAGTAACCTAAAAAAAGCAATTCAATACATTATATCTATTCATATTCCGATTGTTTTAATCGTATTTATTCCACTTGTATTGGGTTGGATATACCCACATATTTTTTCTCCTATACACGTTATTTTTTTAGAGATTATAATGGGACCTACATGTTCCATTATCTATGAAAATGAGCCTTTGGAAAAAGATGCGATGCTTCAAAAACCTAAACCACTTTCAAAAACTTTTTTTGACTGGAATGAGCTTTCAATGAGTATATTACAAGGGTTGGTTATTTCGTTAGCGGCTTTAGTTGTTTATTATTTTTCAGTAGAAATCGGTCACAGAGAAACGTTAACAAGAACGATGGTTTTTGTGGTCTTGATTACCGCAAATATTTTTTTAACCTTAGTCAATCGTTCTTTTTATTTTTCAATTTTAACCACACTGAAATATAAAAATAAGTTGGTTATTTGGGTGATATTAGCCACGCTAATTCTTTTATTGCTTACAATTTACATAAAACCAATTAGCACCTTTTTTGAATTCGAATCTTTAAGTTTTGCTCAATTTGGAGTAGGGCTATTCATTGGATTTGTATCTGTTATCTGGTTTGAGGTTTTTAAGTTTTTTAGAAGAAGATAACATTACTGGAACTTTGAAATAATTGATTTAATAAAGTCTTATAAGAGTTACTTCAGAAGTCCGTATAATGGTTTGTCTGGATACAGAGTATGTCGAAGTCCAGACACGACGAAAGGTTAGTTGTTAGAAGTAGTGGTGCTTATCATTCATTCTCCTTTTCTATTTGTTGCTTTATAAATTCCTCTCCAAAAGTAAGTTTTTTTGCTATTGGACTGCTCGGTTTTATCACTCTCCAAAAAGGTGTAATATTTTCAATAGTTTGCCCTTGTTGAAATTTTTCATAATTGGCTTCGGCAACAATTCTTAAAAATATACCAGTAGTTACAGGACAAGTATAATCAGCATTATGTTCTAAAGCAAGGTCTTTTCGTAAAGTTTTGCTGTCAATATGCTTTCCAAATCCAATTTCTTGAATATATTGGTCAATTAGCTGTGGTGTTGCAATAAACATATTACTTCCAGCAGGTATATCCGCAAAACTCGTTTCAATACGTTTTATTTTAGGATCTTTTTTTTCATTTAATTTGTCCAACCAGGTTTTGTTTTTTGCCATATTACTCTCCTAATTTTGTTTTTAAATTACTCATATAGATTTCCATAGTTTTGTCAAGGTCAACAAAAATTGAACTTAAAACTCTATAAAATGGATTTTCAATTATTACAACATCTCTAAAAACAACTTTTGTACCTTTTGAGGTTGGCTCGAAAGTGCGACTCCAATAACCATTAAAATTTTTGGGTTCAATTTGAAAAACTTTTTGAGGCACACTTTTAAATTCGGCCGTTTTCACAAACTCTCTTTGTTTAGGAAGAATTAATCCAATTGTAAAAATCAAGGCAATTATTGCCAAAATAAATAAGGTTGTAATTGTTATTTTTATTTTCATTGTGTTTGTCGTGTTTTAAGTTTTACCATTTCTGTATAACTCATTTAAAATCAAAAATATATATTATCCGTACTAATTAAGTTCGCTATGCGATAAAATCTTTCGTTTAATTCATTTATAAACACTAAAATAATTATATAAAAACAATGTAATTCTTTTTTTTTATAAAAAATCCCATGTCAATCCAAGATTTGTTTTGATTCATCAATAGGATAAATTTCATAGTTGAAAATCATGAAATTCAATAGATTAAATAATTTTTTAGAGAGTTAAATATTTGAAAATAAAGTTGTTGGTAAAATCGGTGTTTTTAGACAGTTTGACGGTTCGGTCGATACGCTTTTGCACTTGCTTAGTGTTAGCGTTTTGTTTTTCTAATGTAAGTCTTTTCTATAAATCCGTCTGCGATTTGTGAAACTAATAAATGGTTTGCATTCCAAGCTTTATATACTTCGTCCGCCCATATTTTTATTAGTTCAACACATTCGTTTGCTGTTGTTGACGTAAGCAAGTCTTTTGCTGTTATTTTTCCTCTGTCTAATGGATTCGGGATCGTAAGAACCTCATCCGGCTTGTTTAGTTTGTATGCGTTCAAATAGTCACTTAGCATTGGTGACTTTTTGTAGTCCCAAGTTTGTTTTTTGTCTAGAATTAAGTTGAGTCTTGTTAAATGAAAATGATTACTCCATCGTCCGTGAATTTCTGGGTGTTGTAAAGCATGCGAATCCACGCTTAAAAATCTTGATATATGATGTTCAGAATTATTAAAGTCTAAAAGCTGAAGTCCATTATTGTAATTGTCCATACAGTCAAAGATTCCCTTTTGATAGTCTGCACCACAAAACTGACACCTTCCTTTATCGAGAAGAGTTACCCCATTTTTAGTTGCTTGGTCTATGAAGTCTTGCATTTTTTTGTTTGATTTTATCAGTTCAATCGCATTTAGCAAACTTCGTGTTAGCGTTGCGTTGTTTTTATATCGTTCAATTTTCCGTAACTATTTTTGTAAACTTTTCCTTTCTTGGGATGAGTAAATTTCAGTCCTGACCAGATTTCGTTTATACTCAAACAGGTGCTTTCAACAAGCCCAAAATCATAGCCCAATTTTATTACTGTTTTTATGTTCAAGTTAGTTCCTAATTTACCACCTTTTGGCCAAGATAGCCATAGCATACCGTCTGTTTTTAAATATGTTTTTAATTTAGGGAAGTTGTCAATAAATTCCGTTTGTGTTTTAACAAATAGATGAATATAGTCAAATTCTCCTTCAAGATTTTCTTTAATATTAAGAGTAGGTAAGTTTATATTTTCAATTGCTTCAATACCAGCATTTACGAAAAAAGCTCGAGAGTTTTCTTTGACACCCATTTTTTGTGATACTGTTCTTGACATACTTTATATTTCTGTTTTTATTTTGATTGAATGCAATAAGAAGTAATATTTGTAATTTGATTGTTTTCGCCAAACTTTCATATGTCACAAGCTGAAACAAACGATACACATATGTAGTTTGAAATGGCATAGTAATCTCTATCTTGCTTTGCTGGATTTGTAATCCTGCTGAACATTTACTAAACATAAGACATCTTCTGTTTATAAAGTTATATTATCTCTAAATATTTCACTAATAACTATCCAATTTTTTTCTATGTTCAATACATTCAGCGATAGACCATTTATTTATTGCTGGTCTGAAATTTAATTGTGCTTCTGATAAATTGTTAACTGCACGATCAAATTTTATTAGAGATGAATTCAAAATATCGTTCATTTTATTCTTTTCTATTTCAGTTAGTCGAGGTGTTGTTTCTTCTGCTCTTGCTTTTATAACTTCGAGCCAATGTTCGTGAAGATTTAGTAGTTTATTGGGTTGAAATACTTTTTGCAGGAAAGTCAAAAAACCATTTTGGGCTTCTGGTGTAATTAATCTACAGCCCTTTGCCGTTGGGACAATTACCCAAGCGTGATAGGCAGTAAGATTTCTTCTGCGGACTTCCCAAGCCATTCTTTCATTGGGTACAAATTCTTTCATTAGAGGTTCAAGATGTAAGCCCATAGTGTGCATTTTAAAAGCGAGACCATTTTTTAAATTTGTAGCATTGGTATCATTTATAAATTCCACAGGGCTTTCTACGCCTTTGTAAAATGTATGCCATTTTTTCGCATCAATTAAAATATCCCAAACTATTTCGGGCTTGGCATTTATTTCAATTTCGTTGTAAACATACCATTTGGATTTCGTAGGATTAAATTCTTTTGGCCATTCTACAAGGTTGGTAGTTGGTTCGTACTTTTTTGTCTTAATAGACTTTAAGCAATTTTCTTGTGCTGAAATGGTTGTTGTTAAACCAAACAGCAAAAAATACAATATGATAATTATTTTTACCATTATAATTTCTTTTTAAATTATAATGCTAATATCGGTCAGTTAGCAATTGGCAAACGATAACAAATGTTTATAGTTTGGAAATTTCCGATTTTTTTAGTCTACTCAAGTGAATTGGAGTAATTCCTAAATACGAAGCTATCATATGCTGAGGAACTCTATTATGAATGTTTGGAAAAACGTTGCTTATGCTGTCATATCGCTGTTTAGGTGTTCTTATATACAAATTTTTAATTCTATCGTCTTGGTATATAAAATAATACTCCGCAATTAGTCGTCCCATTTTTTGTCCTTCAATCATGTTCTTATAACCCCATTCAATAGCAGTACTAGGTAAAATAACTACTTCAGTTTCTTCCAAAGTCTGTAAACTATAAATTGAAGGTTTCCCTTGAATAAAGTTGGAATAGTCAGCAATAAATTGGTTTTCTAATGCAAAATGTATGGTGTGTTCAGTTCCTTCTTTGTCGGTTACTAAAACTCTAATAAGTCCTTTGTTAATGAAAAATATTTCGTTTGGAACAATATTAGGTCGGCTTAATATTTCTTGTCGTTTAAAAGTTTTGGTAACAGCTTGATTTAGGAAGTCGTTTAGTTCGTCGTCTAAAACGTTAATCATCTGTTTCATTACCTGTCTAATTTGTTCCATTTATTTCTTTCTAGGTTGGTCTGTTTGGGTCGGTCGTATCATTACCGTTAACGTTAGTCCGTCTAAAAATCTGTTTTAGAGTTTGAAACCGAATTAATTTATGTTAAAAATAAGACTTTTAAACAATTAATTTTAGATGTAATTTTTAGCTTTCAATTTTGGGAGCTTTAGCTTCCTTGATACCTGATTCAAATTGAACATCTAAACCATGAGATACAGTTTTAGTATCTTCATAAACATCAAATTTAACAGC
>CANHVK010000040.1 GCA_947464135.1 Flavobacteriia bacterium
ATTAGTTATAGGCGCAGGAGGACAGATTGGAACAGAACTGGTAATAGAATTGCGTAAACGATTTGGTAATCAACAAGTGATTGCAGCTGATGTAAAAGAGGAGTGTTCTGATGTGTTGAAAGACGGACCTTACTTAAAAATGGATGTCCTTGACAAAGACTTTGTGACTACTTTCATAAAAGAAGAAAAACCAACAGATGTATATTTATTAGCAGCTTTATTATCTGCAACAGCTGAAAAACATCCCGAATTTGCTTGGAGATTAAATATGGAAGGGTTGTTTACAATTCTTGATTTAGCAAAAGAAGGGTTCATTCAAAAAATATTTTGGCCAAGTTCAATTGCCGTATTTGGACCAACAACGCCAAGAGACTTTACCCCGCAATATACTGTAATGGAACCTACTACTGTATATGGTATTTCAAAATTGGCCGGTGAACGTTGGTGTGAATATTACTTCAATAAATTTGGCGTTGATGTACGTTCTATTCGCTACCCTGGATTGATTTCATATACAAGTTTACCGGGTGGTGGTACGACAGATTATGCCGTGGATATTTTTTACCATGCAAAAAAGACGAATTCATATACTTCTTTCTTGAATCAAGACAGTGCATTGCCTATGATGTATATGGAAGATGCAATTCGTGCTACGATAGAATTAATGGAAGCACCTAAAGAAAATGTTAAAATTCGTTCAAGTTACAACCTTGCAGGTATTAGTTTTACTCCGAAACAATTAGGAGATGCTATTGCGAATGTGCAAGATGGTTTCAAAATAGAGTATGCGCCAGACTTTAGACAAGCAATTGCTGATAGTTGGCCAAAATCAATTGATGATTCAGCTGCTCAAAACGATTGGGGGTGGAAAATGAACTATGGATTGACTGAAATGGTGAAAACAATGCTTGAAAATGTTGATATTTCAAAACTAAATTGATAAATTTAATTCGATTCGTTTAATTATATTTGCGAACTTTAGCTAATTAATGTCTTATAAAAAAAATATACTTGTTTCCTTAATTTGTTTGTTTACAATGCTAAGCAGCTCATTGTATGCTCAAAAAATTAATAAAACGGACAAAGAAGGAAAAAAACAAGGCAAGTGGATTTATTTAGGTAAAGACAGACCTGAAGCTGGTTATCCTGAAAATGGAAAAATAGAAGAAGGAACTTATCAAGATGATCGTAAAGAAGGCTATTGGACTAAATATTATTCTGATGGGAAAACCCCAAAATTAAAAGGTGAATACGAAAATAACAGGCCTAAAGGAAATTATATTAAGTATTTTGAAAACGGAAAAATCAAAGAACAAGGAACTTTTATAAGAGATAAGTATTTAGATACCCTAAGACGTTTTCATGAAAATGGAGTATTAGAATACGAAGCAAAATATAATGAAGAGGGTAAAGAAGAAGGTGCTGTAACTTATTATTACGCTAATGGACAAGTAGAATTTGAATATATTTCGAAGGATGGTAAACCAACAGGTAAAGCAATTCGATATTATGAAAATGGCGATATAAAAGAAATACTTTCTTTCAATGCGGATGGTTCCCTTGCAGGTACTCCAATTCAAAAGCAAATGGTTCATCCACCAGTTGTTGTAAAAGATCCAAGCGCATCAAATGAAACAGCTAAAAAAGTAGTAGCTCCTAAAATAAAAGATGGAAAATTCGATCCAAACGGATACAATAAAATTTATAATGCTAATGATGAATTAGAACAAGACGGAGACTTCAAAGATGGCCGTTTATTTAACGGTAAAATGTACGTCTACGATAATGACGGTCTTTTATTAAAAGTGAAAATCTACAAAAATGGTGTATACCATTCAGATGGTCAATTAGATTAATTTAAACTTTCTATTTTAGAATCTTACTTATTTTCTTAACCAATTTAGAATCCTTCTCGTATTTATTTTTGTGTTTTAAATGCAAATCGTAAATTATTCCATCTGATAATCCAACTTTTGGTACAGCAAAGGAAGAGACATTTAATTCTTTAAAAATATAAGTGTAAATATCACAAGCTGGAATAATTACATCAGCTCTATCAGGTTTTAATTGGAATTTTTCCATTCTGTCTTCCAAATTATATTTTGCAAGTTCATCACGAATGGACAGTAAGTCTTTAACATTGATGTTTTCAGTTTGTTTAACTCCAAGTATTTTATGAATTTTATTGATATTTCCACCAGTAGCAAAGTAATTATGAGGAATGGATTCATCAATATTTTTGTGTAACCAGCTTCCAATTTCTCCCCAAATAGTATGGTTGGTTTTTCCTTTTAATGTTCTTACTGTTCCTACTTCAAATGATTTTGCAGCAACACGTTCTCCTCCTTCAAAAACACTGATTTCAGTACTTCCACCACCAACATCGATGACAATAAATGGAGTTGTTTTATCAAAATCTAATAAAAAGAATGTGCCAAAAATTAATCTCGCTTCTTCATCACCAGATATTACTTCTATTTTAATTCCAGTTTCTTTGGCAATGCTTTTAACCACTTTTTCTCCATTCTTTGCTTCACGCATAGCTGAAGTGGCGCATGCGCGCAATTCCGTCACATCAAAAATATCAGCGATTAACTGAAAAGCTTTCATAGTTTTGATGAATTCATCTTCTTTTTTAGGAGTAATCTCTCCAAAATCAAACACATCACCCCCTAATCGCAAGGGAAGTCGTGTGTAAGAAAGTTTTTTAATGTAAGAATGTCCTTCATCTTGACAAACTTCACCAATCATTAAACGCGCAGCATTTGTTCCGATATCGATAGCACCAAATTTCATTTACCAACGTAATATTCTGTTAGCACGAATATAACTAATTTGATTCACCTATCTTTGAAAAAAATATAGATTTTGGATTTTACATCTCTCGGTTTATTTGGTTTGTTCTTAGCTTCATTCTTGGCAGCTACCATTTTACCTTTTAGTTCTGAAATTATTCTTGCTTTTTTTCTTGCTAATGGTATAAATCCCTGGCTTTGTTTTGCAATTGCATTATCTGGTAATGTGTTGGGTGGAACCACCAATTTTTGGGTTGGAAAAGTTGGAAATCCAACTTGGTTGAAAAAACTCGGTGTTTCAGAAAAAACAATCAGTAAACGTCAACATTGGGTTGAAAAACACGGAGCTTTTTTAGCTTTTTTCTCATGGGTACCTATCATTGGAGATCCTTTATTAGTTGTCTTAGGATTTTTCAAGAGCAATGTATATAAAACTCATTTTTGGATGATTGTAGGAAAAGCATTACGTTATTTACTAATTGTTTTAGGATATCTTAGTTGGTTCAGTTAGGTTGCAAAAATTATTTTTTTCAATTTTTAAATAAAAATACCTGTCTTTTCATCAAGGCAAAAGACAAAAAATAGGTAAATTTGAACTAAAATTTATATCGTGAGTTCTACAACCATTGATTCCCTTAAAAAAGAAAGTAAATTCAAATCTTACTTGGTTTTCACAAAATTTAGGTTATCAGCTTTAGTGGTTATCTCCGCACTTTCTGGTTATTTATTTGTTGTATTTAGAGATGGAGCATCTGTGAACTGGCAAGTCATCTTTAATCTTATGGTTGGTGGCTCATTAGTGACTGCTGCTTCAAACGGTGCAAATCAAATTTGGGAAAGAGAATTAGATATTATGATGCGTAGAACACAAACCAGACCATTGCCACAAGGGAGAATGAATCTAAAAGAAGCATATCTTGTTGTAATTCTTTGTCTTGTTCTTGGAACTTGGTTGCTTTACCGCATCAATTTCTTGTCTGCATTTTTGGGTGTTTGCGCTTTTATATCCTATGTTTTTATTTACACACCCATGAAAAGAGTATCCCCATGGGCTGTTTTTGTAGGTGCTTTTCCAGGAGCAATTCCACCAATGTTGGGTGCGATTGCGTACACAAACAAATTTGGATTAGAGCCTGGCATTTTATTTTTTGTACAATTTGTATGGCAATTTCCACATTTTTGGGCAATTGCTTGGGTAGTTTTTGATGATTACAAAGCAGGTGGATTTTCATTGTTGCCATCAAAATTTGGGAAATCTAAAAATTCAGCATATCAAATTATGGTTTATTCGCTGTTCTTAATTCCTTTTACTTTGTTACCATGGGTGCTAGGATGGACTGGGAGTACTACATTAGTTATCGGAACAATTTTAGGTGGTTGGTTTTTTTGGTATGCTTATAGATTATTCATTACCTGTGATGATAAAGATGCTAAAAAATTGATGTTCGCATCTTTTTTTTACCTGCCTTTGGTGCAGTTTTTATACGTGTTAGATTACGTTCCAATTAAAAAGTAAGGTCATGAGAAAAGATTTTAACCAAGAATTAAGCCCTGAAGTAAGGGAAAAAATGAAAAAGAATTTGGTGTATATCGCCATATTCAGTATTGTTATGGTTTTTGCTGGCTTCACTTCTGGATACATCGTATCTATGGGTGATTCATTTTGGGTAAAATATGCGTTACCAACAGGTTTTTGGGTAAGTACTACGCTTATTTTGATTAGTAGTTTACTGTATCACTTTGCGGTCAAAAATGCACAATCGCGCAATTTAGCATCGGTGAAACTATTTATGCCACTTGCATTACTTTTTGGTATCGGGTTTTCTATTTTTCAATTTGTAGGGTACCAACAATTATTCAAAAGCGGATCTCATTTTGTGGGACCTATTTTTGTTATTGATGGTCGTTACGGAGATTACTTTGAAATTAAATACAAAGGAAAATACATCGAGGTAGATGGAAATGAGTATTTGTATGCTGGAAAACCAATGAATGAAATTCAAATGAAATCTTTACAAACGTTTGTAAAACCATTTGAAAACATTGCTAATTCTAAATCTGGTTACAGAATTACAAGCTTACAATCAGATTTTGAATTGTATTACCTACACGAAAAAGTTTCTGCTCAAGGAGGATTACTTGTTACTGAAAGTGGAAAAGCATTACAATATACCGATGTTCGCAGATTACAATTTTTAGCGTGGAACATTCGAGATGGAAGGGGTGATTTCTTTCATAAAGGTCAATTAGGAAAAGATTTTCATGTATATTACAAAGGGAAAGAGTTACAATATAAAAATCGCGAGTTGATGTTAGGTAATAAGAAATTATCTGCTCCACTACAAATTAAGGCAAATCAGTCAAGAGATACGTCGACATCTTATTTGTTTATAATTACTGCGTTACATTTATTACACATTTTAGGAGCATCTATTTATCTAATAAGAATGGTAGTAAAATCATTGAGAGTAAGATTGCCACAAACGAATTTATCAGAAGAAGAAAATGCAAATGAAGAATATAAATATTCTAAATATGCATTAAGCATGAAATTGGGTGCTATTTTTTGGCATTTTTTAGGGGTGTTATGGATTTATTTGTTAATTTTCTTAATCTATATTCACTAAAAAATAAATTAGAACGATTTTTAATAAATGTTCGAACTTAAAAAAATACCTTAATGTTAACTTAAGTTTAGTATTTTTCACTAAACTTGCAAAAAATTTTTTTGTATGTCAAATCATAATGAAACACAGCTTGATTCTGCAACCTTATGGGGAGGTAAAATTTCACCTTTCTCTACAAGTTATGGAAAATTGATGATGTGGTTCTTCTTAGTGTCTGATGCATTGACATTTGGAGGACTTTTGGTAGCGTATGGATTTACGAGACACGCGTGTCAAGATGCATGGCCAATTGGTGAAGAAACGTTTAATTCATTGCCTTTCTTAGGACATGGATATCCGTTATTATATGTTGCTTTGATGACATTTATCTTGATCGTTTCTTCTGTAACTATGGTATTAGCTGTTGAAGCTGGTCATAGAATGGACAAAAGAGGTGTTGTTAGATGGATGTTAGCAACGATTGTTGGTGGTTTATTCTTCGTAGGTTCTCAAGCTTGGGAGTGGTATCACTTTATTCATGGTTCTGAGTTCGGAAAAATTGAATTGGCTGATGGTTCAAAAGCGATTGTTCATGGACATTTTGGTGAGCTTAAAAACTTTACTGTATTAGAAGCTGGTAGACACCACAAAAAAGGAGAAGTAATTAAAGATGATTTATTACATCAATTCCATCATGCTATTGAAGAAGGTAAATTGGTAGATGGTAAAATCACGTTGCACGATGGTTCAGTTGCTAAAGTAAACAGAGCAAAAGATGAACACATGCAATTAATCATCAAAGAAGAAGGTACTAAATACACTGCTAATAGCAAAATCGAAGGTGCAGCAGCAGAAAAATTATACAATGAGGTTATTAATAGTGGAACTCCAAATAGAGTTATTTACGGTGCAAACCTTACTGTGAACGAATATGGTCCTACGCAATATGCACAATTCTTCTTCTTTATTACTGGTTTCCACGGTTTCCACGTATTTTCAGGGGTTGTAATTAACTTCATCATCTTCTTGGGTGTATTGAGAGGAGTTTACCACAGAAGAGGTCACTACGAAATGGTAGAAAAAACTGGTTTATACTGGCACTTTGTCGATTTAGTATGGGTGTTTGTATTTACATTCTTTTATTTAGTTTAATCGATTTAAAATTATAATAAAAATGGAAAGAGACGATATTATTGAATACTCATTACATGGTCACCATGATGAGGAAGCAGGAAAGCAAATTAGAAAAAAGATTTGGAAAGTAACTGCCATCTTAACTATCATTACTGTAGTAGAGGTTATCTGTGGTGCTTTTATTAAACAACATAGCTCAATTTGGCCTTTAGTTAAATGGGGATTCATCATTTTAACAGCGGTAAAAGCAGCATATATTGTTTTAATCTTTATGCATTTAGGTGATGAGAAAAAGACATTAAAATATGTTATTTTATTACCTTACTTTATATTTATTATCTATTTAATATTTATCTGTTTGAACGAAGCAAATGCAGTTAGTGCAGCATTAAAGTTTTTCGGATTCTAAACTATGAGTAATAAAAAAGCTTCGGCCGGACGAATAAAAGGAATCGTTTTAACAATCCTTTTATTTGGACCGGCTTCTTTGTTAATATTCCTTTCGTCGAGAGGGTGTAGCCATAAGTTTAAGGAATTGGACGATATGGGACCTGTAAAAAACTATTCTTTTAAGGGAATTGATGGTAAGACATATACATCAAAAGATTTTAAAGATAAAGTAGTTTTAATTACTACCATTCAAAAAACATGTCCTTCTGATTGTTCAATTAAAATGTGGCACCTAAGTCAAATGATTTTTGAACATATCCGTAAAAACCAAAAGAAATTGGGTTACGTCAAGATTATATCTTATGTAACAGATGGAAAAGGGAATCCAGAACATGATCTAAAACAAGTAGAATATATCTTGAAAGACCAAGTGGAGGAATATGATCCAAAAATTTGGATTTTGGCCGATGGTGATGCTAAAAGTATTTACGATATAACTCGAAATGGGAAAAATCTATTGAAAGAAAAAGGGACTAAATATTTCGGAGGAGAAGCTTTTCAAGAATTGATGTTATTATCCGACAAGCAAAATCATTTAAGAATGGTATTGAAAGGAAATTCCGAAGGTATGATTCGTAAGATGAAAGAACACATTGCATTATTGGCAAAACAATATGATAAAATTGCTTGGAAAAAACAAGGAAAATGAAAATTCTTTATTTTATTCTAATCCTTTTCGTTTTTATAGGATGTAATTCAAATAAGAAAGTACGTGTGTTGCCCATTGTTGGTAATTACGATGTAGAATACGATACGATAGATGGAAAAGAAATCGCTGATACCATTTACCCTAAAATTCCTTTTTTTCAATTTAGAAATCAAGAAGGAAAAATTATTACTTCAAAAGATTTGAAGGGTAAAGTATGGATTGCTGATTTTTTCTTTACAAAGTGTCCAACTATTTGTCCTACGATGACAGCACAATTGAAAAGGTTATCGATTAAAACGAAAGAATTAAAAGACCAAATTCAATTTATTTCATTTAGTATTGATCCAAAAACGGATCAACCTGATGTATTAAGAAAGTATATTTCAAAGAATGGAATAAATTCTTCAAATTGGATGTTTTTGACTGGTGATGAAAACAAAACCCATCAATTGGGTGTTGATTATTTTCAGGTATTTGCTAACAAAGACATTGAGTCAGCTGGAGGATATGCTCATTCACCTGCTTTTGTTTTGGTGGATAAAGAAGGGTATGTTCGTGGAGTTTATGTAGGAACTGAAACAAAACAAGTAGATTTATTAGAAAAAGACGTTCGTAAATTATTAAAATATGAGTACAACATTGAACACGCAACAACAGAATAAAGGGTTTAGAAAGTTAATAATTGCTTTATCTATTGTAATTCCAGTAGTGGTAGCCTTATTATTTGAAATAAAAATTGAAGGGGTTGATTTGTCTTTTTTACCACCTACATACGCTACAATTAATGGTATAACTGCGGTATTACTTATTTTGGCATTAGTAGCTATCAAAAAGAAAAACATTGCCTTACATCAAAAATTAGTAAAGGTTTGTTTGGTACTTTCTTTATTGTTTTTAGCTTGTTATGTTGCTTATCATATTACTAGTACTGAGGTGAAATACGGCGACATCAATCACGATAATAATTTAGATGCAATTGAATTGGCTAAAATAGGTTCAAGTAGAATGGTGTATTTGTTTTTACTTGCATCTCACATTATGTTGAGTATAGTAGTGATTCCATTTGTTTTGTTTACGTATTTATTTGCTTACGAACAAAATTTTGAAAAACACAGAAAATGGGCTAAAATAGCTTGGCCAATTTGGGTATATGTTGCGATTACTGGTGTAATTGTTTACAAGATGATTTCTCCTTATTACATCCATTAAAACATCGGACACGATAGTTTTTCCGTTTCTTTGATATGGCTTCCTGCAAATTGAAAATTGATTTCGTGACTCATTAACGAAGAAGTATTTAATCCATTTGTAATATAATCTATTGAATATCCAATGAAATATTGGTGGTTCAATTTTATTTGAAATAGCGCTAAAATACTTTCATTATTTCTCAAACCAACGCCAAGTTTAAATTTATTATTAAAGTCAAAATAACCAATTGCATCTATACGTGTTGGATTTGAAAAAGTTTTACTAAGTAATAAATTTGGTAAAAAAGTAATTGAATTCGAGAGTTTGAATTTTGACCCTGCTGAAATGATAAGGTGTGTTGCAAAAGATGAACTATTACCTAATTGATCCCAATTTGTCTTTCCTAATTGTTGAAGGCTTAATCCAACATAATATTTTTCTGTATTCCACCACATTCCAAGGTTTATATTAGGCAAATACAATGTTCTATTTCGATTAAATGTAGGATCTGGTTGTAATGGATTTAATTTGTCATTATTAAAAAATAATTGGGTGATTCCAGCACGTAATCCTATTGATATTCTTACATCTTGTGTAAAATTACGGTGAAATGCATAACCAAATAAAATTCGGTTTGTTCCAAATGCTCCAATTTCATCATTTTCAAATTGAACATTTATTCCATGTCTTGGTGTAAGAAATTCCCTTCTTTTATTATGTATTTGTGTTGAATAATTTATCATATGAGAGACTGGAGCGCCTTCAAATCCTACCCATTGGAATCGGCTAATCATTTTTAATTCCTGATAATTTTTAATTCCAGCTAAAGCAGGGTTATAATAATTTTGATTGAAGCACCATTGACTGAATAGATTTTCTTGTTGTCCGTAGGAAGAGGTAATACGGAACATCATAATAGTGCATATGATGAAGATGTTTTTCATCTAATTATAGTCAAACTACCTTTTATCGGTTCAGGTATTTCAGGGTCTCTCAAATCAATTACATAAAAATAGGTGCCAGCATCAACGGGTGAATTATTATAAAGCCCATCCCATGATTTTAAATAAGAATAACCGGTTGTTTCAAAGATAGTTTGTCCCCATCTAGTAAATACTTGTACGTGGCAATTTGGAAAATTTTCTAAAAATGGGATTTCCCAAACATCATTGATCTTATCATTATTAGGTGAAAATGAATTTGGTGGTTTATTTTCTCGTTCTATTACATTTATATTTACAATATCTGAAATTCGACAGCCATTTTTAATTCCGGTTAAAGCGTATGTGATTTTTTTAGAAGCTTTAAAAAGCGGAGAAATAGTAGTTGTGTCAGATAAAAACACATTTGGCGACCATCTTACATAATCCGCAGTAGATGTTGCATTATTGAAACGAAATGAAGTACCTTCATAAACACTAGTATCATTTCCAGCAAAGACATTAAAACTAATTACTTCTGGAAGTAAAATGCTATCTTTCACAACAAATGGGCACGATTTAAAGCAAGAATTACTTACTTTTAATTGATCTCCAGTTTTTAGTTTACTTAATGATAGAATATTTGAATCTGTAACAGATATTAGTTCATTATTTAAATACCATTGATATGTACTGCTATCAGAACAATTTGTTGTTGAGCAGCGAAAATTAAAAACATCGTTTTTACAATAGGAAGATGCTGGTTTATCAAGACTAATGATAGGTATATCTCGGCTAACAGCTGGACCAAAAATTTCTAGTTCAAAACTAGCTTCTGCGGGAGAAGTATCTCCTGAGTTTTGAGCTCCATTTATTACTAAATAAAAGATTTCATTTGGTGGTAGGTTCGTTGCGTTGATTATAAATGAGTTTGTACCACTAGAAATACAATTTCCTAATGATTGGTATGTACTGGCGTCACAAGGAACTTTCGCTTGAATGATCGAAGCTTGTAGATTTTGTGATTTTCCAGTTTTTACAATGTAATTAATCGAGTTGCAATTTATCGTAACATCCCCACCAACTGTGTTTGTATAGAAACGAAACCAAATCGTATTATTTGAAGAAAAACATAATTTTGAAGAAAAATCATCTTCACAATCAATGCATAAAGCCTTGTTTGCATTAATATTATTCGCTTTTAATATTAGATTAGGACATAAATCTAACGCATTCGAACAGGCATTATAAGATTCTTGTGAGAAAACAAAAAATACATTAAAACATAAGTAAATTAAAAAAACAATGTATTGGAATGTCCGAGTCCGTTTTGCCATATACATTTAATACGTAAAAGTTATACTTTTGTTATACTTAGAGTAAAAAATTAATGTAATTAATCGCTTAATATACAACTAACATATATTATTTACTTTTGGTAAAATAAGTTTGAAATAATTTTTGTTATGGAATTGGTAAATAGAGAATTGAGTTGGCTTTCATTTAATGAAAGGGTGTTGCAAGAGGCGATGGATATCCATGTTCCAATTATAGAGCGGCTTCGTTTTCTTGGAATTTATTCAAATAATATGGATGAATTTTACCGAGTACGTGTAGCGAATGTTAGAAGATTAGTAGGAATTAAGAATGCAGCTGTTCAGGGATTTAAAGGAACTGCATCTGATTTACTTGAAGATATTAGATCAGAAGTAATGAAACAGCGAAAAATGTTTGACAAAACATATCTTGAGATCTTAGAAATTCTTGAAAAAGAAGGTATTTACCAATTAACTGAGAAAAATTTATCAGATACACATAAGTCAGAACTAACTCGTTTTTTTCATTCAGAGTTAAAACATGAAATTGTACCCATCATTTTAAATCCAAAAAATCCTTTTCCGAAGTTACAAGATAAACACATCTATTTAGCAATTCGATTAAAAAAGTCAAACGGAAAAAAAATACAATATGCGTATATTCAAATTCCTACTACATACACTCGTTTTTATCAAATCAAAGAATCAGAAAGGAATTATTTTATATTGATAGATGATATCATTCGATTACATTTAGATTCTATTTTTTCTATTTTCGAAGCGGATGAATTAGAAGCTTTCACATTTAAATTTACCCGGGATGCTGAATTGAATTTAGATGATGATTTATCTGTTTCTTATATTGAGAAAATGGAAAAATCTCTTCAAAACAGAAAGAAAGGAGAACCTGTTCGTTTTGTCTATGATAAGAACATGCCGGATGATTTAAAGAAATATTTATTAAAATCATTGAATCTCAAGGAAGGATTGAATGCAATACCAGGAGGACGTTATCATAATTTTAAAGATTTTGCTGATTTCCCTGATTTTGGCAAAAAGAATTTGATTTATGAAAAATTACCACCTTTAGATCATCCTGATTTAGTTCATGCAAAAAGATATCTTGATGTTTACGCTAAAAAAGATGTTTTACTTCATTTTCCTTATCAAAAATTTGATTATGTAGTTGATACTTTAAGAGAAGCAGCGATCGATCCTGATGTAAAATCAATCAAAATAAATGTTTACCGTTTAGCAAATAATTCTCAGATAATGAACGCATTACTAAGTGCAGTAAGTAATGGAAAAGAAGTTGTTGTTGTTTTTGAATTACAAGCACGTTTTGACGAAGAGAATAATTTATATTGGGCGGAAAGAATGCGTGAGCAGGGTGCAAAAGTAATTTTTGGTGTTCCTGGGCTAAAAGTACATTCTAAATTATTAAAGATTACAAGAGTAGTGAAAGGGAAAGAGCAAATCATTGCTTTTGTTGGAACAGGGAATTTTAATGAAAAAACAGCGCGTATCTATTCTGATATTGGATTTTTCACATCAAATAAATCGATAACTCAAGAGGTTAGAAAAGTATTTAATTTAATGGAAAATAATATGGAACGTAGTATTTATCGTTCGTTATTACTTTCTCCATTTAATAGCAGAAGAAAGTTAACAGCATTGATTCAGACTGAAATAGATAATGCTAAAAAAGGTTTAAAATCAGGAATTAAAATTAAAATCAATAATTTGGTTGATGACGGTATGATTGAAAAGTTATACCAAGCTAGTGATGCAGGTGTTCCGATACAAATGAATGTAAGAGGTGTATGTTCGTTAGTACCCGGAAAAAAACATTCACAAAATATAGAGGTAATCAGTATCGTAGATCGGTTTTTAGAGCATGCGCGATTTATCATTTTTGAAAATAATGGTAACCCGTTATACTTTATTTCTTCCGCTGATTGGATGGAACGAAATTTAGACAAGAGAATAGAAGTTGGTGCACCAATTTTAGATGAAGTATTACAAAATGAGATACAAACTATTTTTGGAATACAATGGTCTGATAATCAAAAGTCAAGGGTTTTTGATAAAAAACTAACGAATGAGTATAAAAAAAATCAGCTTGAAATTCCTATTCGATCTCAGATGGCTATGTATGAATATTATCAAAACTTATTGGCTATTAAATCAACTCATTGATATTGAATGAAAATTGCTGTTATTGGTTTTGGTTGGTTAGGATATCCACTTGGTAAAACTTTAAAAAACAAAGGATATGATGTAGTAGGAACAACAACTTCCGAAGAAAAAGAAAAGCAACTCAATTTGGAATCTTTTCCTACTATTCGTTGGAGTAGTAAAGAAGAGCCGTTTAAATTCCACTCTATTTTTGAGAATGTGGACATTGTTATTTTAAATTATCCACCTGGAAGACTATCTGATTTCTGTTCGTATGCACTTAGTTTAAGCGAAGTAGTAAAAGCGTTTCCTGATTCTACCAAATTTATTTTCATTAGTTCAACAAGTGTTTATCCTGATGAACAACAATTATTTAAAGAGGAGGATATTGATATAATATTGCGAGCAAAAGAGAATAACATTGCCTATGCAGAGTGGATGCTTCAAAATGCAACAATATCTAATCAATTAACAATTATTAGAATGGCTGGTTTGGTTGGCGGACTGAGACATCCCGCTCGTTTTTTCGCAGGAAGAACAGATATACCAAATGGAAATCATCCAGTGAATTTGATATTCAGAGAAGATGCTATTTTACTTGTTGTTAATTGTATTGAAAAAGAGATTTGGGGTGAAACATTGAATGGATGTGCAACTGTTCATCCTTCTAAGTCAGAATATTATACATTTGCTTGTGAACAATTTGGTTTAGAAAAACCAACGTTTGTTGGAACAGAATTAGGTAAATCTATCTCCAATGAAAAGTCGAAAAAGTTATTAGATTTTAAATATATAATGGATAATCCATACGATTATTGGGAGATTAACTATTAATAGTTTTCTCTAATTTTATATAATGCTAGATTTCTATAAAATCTTAGTATAAAGATGATTTAAAAAAACAGTTAATTAATAAGATTTTTTATTCGTTGAATATGGTTTAATCCTAGAACAAGTATCTGTTAATAAGTCTTTAAAGTCTATTTTTTTGAAAAATAGACTTTTGTAAGTATGTTTATTCAAATTAGAATACAAAAATATATAAAATGCTTTTTACATTATTTTTAAAACTAATTTTGGAATATAATCATTTAAATATGAGTAAGGTTTATTTATTATTAAGTACGATTTTGTTACCTTTAATTGGTAAAACACAGTTACCTGAAAAGCTTCAAATTCAATGGGTAGAGATACCTGGTGGAACTTTTACGATGGGTAGTCCTACCATTGAAATAGGAAGAGATACTGATGAAGTTGAACATGAAGTAGTTATTTCGCCTTTTATGGTTAGTAAATATGAAATTACCTATGATCAATTTATTTTCTTTTGTAAAGCTACTGGATATAAAAAACCTACATCTGAAGATCAGGAAAAAGGAAATCATCCCATTGTTAATGTAGATTGGAATGACGCCGTTGCATTTTCTAATTGGATTGGATGTAGATTGTTAACTGAAGCTGAATGGGAGTATGTGTGTAGGTCAGGTACCAATACACCTTTTTATTATGGTGACAAAATAACATCTGATCAAGTTAATTTTGATGGAAATTATCCTTATAATCAATCGCCTAAAAGTTCATCTAAAGGAAAGCCCGTTCCGGTAGGTAGTTATAAACCTAACAAATGGGGTGTTCATGATATGCATGGTAATGTATGGGAGTGGGTTTCTGATTGGTATGCGGTTTATAATATAGATGATAGAAATAATCCCAAAGGTCCACAAGATTCAAAATTAGAACGTATTGGCAGAGGTGGAAGTTTTTATGAAGGAGGAAACGAAAATAGATGTGCTGATAGAGGGGCGCAAATTCCAACTACATTTGGTACTAATATCGGATTTAGAGTAGCTAAAAGTCTGTGATTTTTAATTTATTATTTCACGTAATCTTGCTTTAGCACTAAAATATATTGGTCGTTCTCTAATTTACGATAGCCATATTCGTAGCAGAAATAATAGATTCCACCTTTTTGGGTTTTATAAAGATTTGTAAAATAATGGAAATTAAATCCTTCTTCAGCCATTGTTATTCCATCTACAGTAACCTTTCCAATGGGATTTAATTTTTCAAGAATACGTCTGTTTTTGCGTAAAATTCCATTGATACGTCTTACATATTTGTTTGCGTCTTCATTCAATTTATTGTTATGTGCATTGCGACAATAATCGGAACAAAATTTTTGGTCTTTTCTTCCTTTTAATTTGCATTTACATTCCAAACAAATACGTTCTTGATCCATCTTTGATTTACAAAATTTGGCTACAATGTTAACATTAATTAACAGCAAATGCAACACTTACGAAATCAAACTTTATGATTTTTGTTGTTCAAATTGCGATAGTTATGTCTACGTTAGAAAACAATGTGTTAAGTCCTGCGGAAAGCATCCGTTTATTGACTGAAAAAGTACAAACTGAAAATCAAATCATTCAATTATTACGCAAAGAAGTAAGCAAGGTGATTGTTGGTCAGACGCATATGTTAGACCGTATGTTAATTGCATTACTTGCTGAAGGACATATTTTACTAGAAGGAGTTCCAGGATTAGCAAAAACATTAGCTATTAAAAGTTTATCCAATGCTTTAGATGCTTCTTTTAATAGAATTCAATTTACGCCGGATTTATTGCCTGCTGATGTTAGTGGAACCCTTGTTTACAATCAAAAAAGCGAACAATTTACAGTAAAAAAAGGTCCTGTTTTTGCCAATTTTGTTTTAGCTGATGAAATTAATAGAGCTCCTGCGAAAGTTCAAAGTGCTTTATTAGAAGCGATGGAAGAACGTCAAATTACGATTGGTGATGAAACATTTGCTTTGCCTTCACCATTTTTAGTATTGGCTACACAAAATCCAATCGACCAAGAAGGAACCTATAATTTACCTGAAGCACAGGTTGACCGCTTTATGTTAAAGGTAGTGTTGGATTATCCTAAGATGGAAGAGGAAAAACTGATTATCCGTGCGAATGTGCGTAAAGAGGGACTTGAAAAAGTGCAAAAAGTAATGGGAGTTGCGGATATTTTACGTATCCGTGATTTAGTGCGTGAAGTGTATTTAGATGAAAAGATAGAACAATATATTGTTGATTTAGTGTTTGCTACACGTAATCCTACAAAATATGGGTTGCCACAATTAGAGCATATCGTGGATTATGGTTGTTCACCAAGGGCAAGTATTAATTTAGCTTTGGCGGCTAAAGCACACGCTTTTTTACAAAATAGAGCATTTGTAACACCAGAAGATATTCGTGCGGTAGCTGTTGATGTGATGCAACACCGTATTGGTTTGACTTACGAGGCAGAAGCAGAAAATATGTCTGCTAAACAAATTGTTGAAGCAGTTATTAACCGAGTAGACGTTCCTTAATGAACACAACTGAACTTTTACAAAAAATCAGGCGTATTGAAATTCGGACAAAAGGATTGACAAAACAATTCTTTACGGGACAATACCACTCTTCTTTCAAAGGAAGGGGAATGACTTTTAGTGAAGTTCGTGATTATCAAATTGGAGATGAAGTTCGCACCATCGATTGGAATGTAACGGCAAGATACAATGCACCTTACGTAAAAGTATTTGAAGAGGAGAGGGAATTAGTGGTTATGTTAATGGTGGATATTTCAGAATCAACCATTTTTGGAACAGGTGAAAGGTCTAAAAAAGAATTAGCTCTTGAATTGATGGCTGTATTGGCATTTTCTGCTGTTGAAAATAATGATAAAGTAGGAGCAATCTTTGTATCAGATAGCGTTGAAAAATTTATTCCACCTGCAAAAGGGAAAAAGCACGCATTGTCTATTTTGAGAACTTTTATCGATTATAAACCAATTTCTGAAAGAACGAACCTGAATGAAGGGTTTGCATTTTACAGAAATTGTATGAAGAAACGTTCTATTTGCTTTGTGATTAGTGACTTTATGAACGAACAAAATTTCGAACAAAGTATTTCGTTACTTCGTAAAAAACACGATTTAATTGCTTTGGGATTAACTGATAAGGGTGAATCTCAGTTGCCTGATTTAGGATTGGTCCAAATGTATAATTCAGAAACGGGATACATCAATTGGGTGAATACATCTGATGATTCTGTGAGGGAACAGTATGAAAAAACATACCTAAAACAACAAGAAGAATTGATTGAAATGTTTACTCGCTTAGGTATTAATTACCAACCGTTGGATACGAATGAAGATTACATACCAAAATTAATTCGATTGTTTAAGAGACATAAATAATGAAACAACTGATTATCATAGGGTTTTTAGTTTGTTGGGCGAATATTTCATTCAGTCAATTGAAATCTTATGCATTGCGTGAATCATTGAAAATTGGGGAACAAACAGAATTAATCTACGAAATCAAAGGAAAAGGTGAACAACCATCCATCTCTTTTCCAGCTAAGTCCGATAAAATACTTTGTGAAAATAAAAATATATCGTTGGAGATTATTGGTGTTTTCAATGATACATTTATTAAACAACAAAATTCGTGGATATGGCGTGGAGCATATGTTATTACTGCTTGGGACTCTGGTCAGTATGTTGTTCCTTCTTTTTCAATTAGTTTAAATAAAAAAGTAGAAATATTTAATAACGTTACGCTGAATGTCACTTTTCCAAAAGTGGATAAAAACGGACAAATAAAAGATATTAAAACCATTTTTACATCGATTCCATCTGAATTTCAAACGTGGTTGAAGAAGAATTATAATTGGATTTTATGGTCGATTCTGATAGTTGTTGTAGGTGTTATTCTATGGATTTGGTTAAAACGAAGAAAGAAAAAATCTCCTGTTGAAACTAAAAAAGCACTTTCGCCAGCCGAAATAGCGCTTCAAGAAATTGATAACTTAATTCAGCATAAATTTTGGATTCAAAATGGTGAGAAAGAATATTACGTTAGACTTTCTTCTATTTTAAAAACGTATTTAGGAGCTAACTATCAACTTTCATTGAGCGAAAAAACATCGTATGAAATTCAGTTATTATTGAGTCAAGTTCGATTAACTAAAGAAACCCTAAATGACATTCAATGGGTATTACAACAAGCAGATATGGTAAAATTTGCTAAATCTGAACCGAGTGAAATCGATATGATGAAAATCGGTATATCTTCTAAATCAATCGTTGAAATAACATCCAATCAGCAAAGATGAGTTTAGACTTTCTGCATATCGAATTTTTAGCACCGCATTGGCTTTGGTTGTTGTGGTTAGTTCCTGCGATTATTTGGTGGTTATTTCATTTGGATAAAAGAAATCGCGGTGTATTAAAGTTTTCTCGTTTGGAAAAACATCAGGTTATTTTACAAAGAGATTGGATTGATAAAGTCCGTAAATCGGTATTTATTGCATACGGATTGATTTTAGCATTTTTAATTTTAGCCGTATCCAAACCCTTTTTTAGAAATACAGAAGAAGCACTCAATTTTAAATACAAATATGGTATCGATATGATTCTTGCGATGGACGTATCTGCGTCAATGTTAGCAAGAGATTTTGAACCAGATAGATTAGCTGTTTCTAAAGAAATGGCTAAGAAATTTGTTGATAGTCGTTTTGGAGATAGAATTGGGTTAGTTGTTTACGAAGGAGAAGCAATTACAGCTTGTCCAGCTACCTTGGATTATGAAGTGCTTAAAAATCAGATTGATTTAATTCAACCAGGAAATCTTGAGCCAGGAACAGCGATTGGAACAGGTTTAGGCACAGCAGTAACTCGTTTGAGAAGCGACTTGTTAAAATCCAAAGTGATTGTTTTAATGACCGATGGAAGTAACAATTCAGGAACTACCACTCCTGAAACTGCAGCAGCCTTGGCAAAAGAAAAAAACATTCGTGTTTACACCATAGGGATTGGAACAAACGGAATGGCACCTACTCCAGTTATGACCCCATTCGGTATTGAGTTTGAAAATGCACCGGTTGAAATTGATGAAAACACCCTTCAAAATATTGCATCAATTACGGGAGGAAAATATTTTAGAGCGACCGATGAATCCGCTTTAAAAGCAATTTATAAGGAAATTGATAAATTAGAAAAACGAAAAATAAAAGACACACAATATAATTCAGAGCCACCCTATAGTCCAGCTCCATTTGTATTAATTGCAATGATTTTATTGGTTTATGTTTTTATAGTTAATCGTATTGTGCTAAAAACGAATGAATAAAAAGTATACATATCCTATTGGGAAATTACTCCGTTTTGTCATTCTTTTAGAATTGGTCTGGTGGATACTATTGGGCATGGTTTACATAGTAATTAAATGGGTTGACTTTAAAAAAGAATGGGCAAAGCAATACATTCCAACTCAAGCAGAAGAATCAGCGAAAAGATTAGCAACAGAATTTTTAACTGCTGAATTAACCCCTTCATTTCTTCACCCAAGTTATGCGTGGTTATTGTTGATTATCCCATTGATTTGGGTGATTGAAGGTCAATTTATGCAATGGAAAAATAAACGCATTAGCGCATATCCAGATAAAACGATTCAAACATTAATGATTCCGGAGGTAAATACCAAAGCGATAAAATGGAGGTATTTTTGGTTGAGAACAGCCCTTTTATTTATTGTTATAGCTTTGATGCAACCTGTTTTTGGAACTCGTAAGGCGGGATCTAACCAGCGAAATCAAGAGATTGTCTTGTGTTTGGATATTTCTAATTCAATGAATGTAAAAGATTTATCTTCAATAGATTCTCGACTAGACATTGCTAAAAGAGGAATAATCAATTTTATCAATACATTGCGAGGTGAACGTGTAGGATTGTGTGTTTTTGCAGGAACGGCTCAAATCCAATTGCCTATTACAACAGATTACCACGCTTTGAAAATGTTTGTTAATGAAATCCAGACAGATATAATTTCAAAACAAGGAACAAATGTAAATGAAGCACTCTTGATTTCTTCTAAAATGTTCACTAAGTCTAAAAATGCAAAAATCACGATGATGATTACTGATGGAGAGGACCATATGGGGAATATGACGGAAGGGGTAAAGGCGGTAAAAGATAAGAATGTAAAATTAGCTGTGTTCGGAATCGGCTCTAAACAAGGAGGATATGTTCCGAATGACCCATTGCATCCAGAGTTTGGATTTAAAATTTTAAATACAGGAAAACGAGTGATATCTAAACTTAATAGAAACTTATTGATTGAAATAGCAAAACTATCGGGCGGAACGGCTGTCATTATAAATAATATTTATCCTGATTTTCAGTCAACTGTAAAGAATTACATTACCAATTCAGACTCGGAAAATACCATTGAATCGGAGATGAAAGTAAAACAAAATTTTTACCCTATTTTCTTAGGAATAGGTTTACTCTTATTTTGTATTTATTTGTTTTATCCTTTCTTAAGATTAAAGATTAAAGATTAAAGATTAAAGATTAAAGATTAAAGATTAAAGATTAAAGATTAAAGATTAAAGATTAAAGATTAAAGATTAAAGATTAAAGATTAAAGATTAAAGATTAAA
>CANHVK010000041.1 GCA_947464135.1 Flavobacteriia bacterium
CTCGTCAAAATAACAATAGCTACGTTAACAAAATTACTTGTAATCAGTATGGTTGCAAGTAGATCTTGTGGTTTCTGTATTAATTTTAATGCTGTTATTGCATTTTTATGTGTATCAAGTTTTAATTTTTCTTTATCTGATGGTTCTAATGCGAAAAATGCAACTTCTGAAGCTGCTATTAAACTTGAACATACAAGAAGTAGAATGATAGTCAAAACACTTAAAACGATACCCGAGGTTCCAAAATTGCTTTGATTTTGTAATAGTTGACTGGCGAGTGCTATATTCATAATATTAAAAAGGTAATTCGTCTAAATCTGTCGAATTAAATTCTTGAATTGGTTTTGGTAAATTTTGTGGTGTATCAGGATAGACTTTACCTTGCTCTACCTGATTTTGTTGATTTTCGTTTTTAGGTAAGATTAAAAATTCAGTAGCAAAAATTTCAGCATTACTATGAAAGGTTCCATCTTTAGCTGTCCATTTTCTATGTTTTAATTTACCTTCTATATATATCCATTGATTTTCCTGTATATTTTGTTGAGCTACTTTTGCACTTTCACCCCAAAAAACTACCGAATGCCAATCGTGAATTTCTTTTTTTTGTCCTGTTTTTTTATCTGTAAAATAATCAAATGTAATCAAGCTAATCTTACAGACGGAACCATTTTCAAATAGTTGTATCTCTGGTTTTTTGGTAACCCTACCAATTAATGATACTTTATTTAAAGAGGCTAGCATATATTTTTATAAAATAGTATAACAAAGATACAAAATTCAAGACCATCTTTTAAAATTCAATCGTGCGTTGTTTGTTTTTGACTTTATCGTCTAAATATCGATCGATTACTCTTGGTATTGGATATAAATCAAATTCTGATTTTCTGATTTTTTCCCATTGACTATCAATTGTTTTTGGTAATTCATTAAATATCCAAAATGTACAATAAATATGTTGATGAGATAAAATGTGTTTTTTTAAAATGGTAAAATCTACCGCTTCAATTTGAAATGTTTGTTTTATGAATTTTTTGATTTCTTCTAAATTTTGATCTTGTTCAAATTCAATTTTAGGAAATTCATATAAATGTTGCCAAATATCTTTTTCTGTTCGTTTTTGTAAAATAATATCAACACCATTATCAAAATGGAAATAATGAAAATATCGATTTCTGATTTTCGTTTTCCCTTTTTTTAGAGGTCTCATATTAACTGTTCCATTTTTTAGAGCAATACATTCCTGTTGAAATATACAATTAGTACATGAAGGATTAGTTGGAGTGCATTGGAGTGCCCCAAACTCCATTACGGCTTGATTATGGATTCCAGGATTTTGGTTATCAAGAAGTTCATTTGCAATTTTTGTAAATGTTTTTTGTCCTTCATTACTATCTATTGCTATGTCTATATCAAATAGTCTACTCAATAATCGAAATACATTTCCGTCAACTACAGCATAAGGTAAATTATAAGCAAATGACGAGATAGCTGCTGCAGTATAATTCCCTACACCTTTTAATGAAATGATTTCTTCATATGTTTTAGGGAAAACACCATTATAAGTTGATTGAATTTGTTTTGCTGCAGCATGTAAGTTTCTTGCCCGACTGTAATAACCTAAACCCTGCCAATCGTTTAACACCGATTGTTCATCTGCGTTTGCTAAATCATCGATTGTAGGGTAGTGGTTTATAAATTTTAGGTAATAGTTCATCCCTTGGATTACACGGGTTTGTTGTAATATTATTTCTGACAGCCAGATATAATAGGGGTTAGTCGTCTGTCTCCATGGAAGTTCTCTTTTATTTTGTCTATACCAATCGGTTATTTGTCGGCTAAAATCCATTGTTCGTATATTTTTTTATTAAAAAATCTTAAAAATCAAATATATATCAAAAAAACATATAAATTTGCTATTGAAAATCAAATTATTATAAATTATGACAAAAGCAGATATTATCGCGCAAATCGCTGATGAAACAGGATTAGAAAGATTAGAAGTACAAAAGACAGTTGAGTCTTTTATGTCAGTTGTTAAAAAGAATATGGCAGATGGAAACGATGTGTTTTTAAGAGGTTTTGGAAGCTTTATCGTTAAGAAAAGAGCAGAGAAAACAGGTAGAAACATTTCTAAAAACCAAACAATCATCATTCCTGCACACAACATTCCTGCTTTCAAACCAGCTAAAGTTTTCGTTGAAGAAGTGAAAAACAAAGTTGCAGTAAAATAATTTTTCTTTTTACTCAATGTTGAGTTTTTATTAAGTAAAAATTATATCTTTGCACTCCTGTTAATAGCAGGAGTGTTTTTTTTAAACACAAACCAACGCTGATTGTTTAATAAATAATATATAAAGTTATGCCAAGCGGAAAAAAAAGAAAAAGACATAAGATGGCTACGCACAAGCGTAAAAAAAGACTTAGAAAAAATCGTCATAAAAAGAAAAAATAATATAGCTTTTCTTTTGTAATTCGTTGAATAACTTAGTAGGTAAGCTTACTAAGTTATTCTGTTTTTAAATCTTTAATATAAGCTTTCGTGAGTTTAGAGTTAGTAGTCGATTCTCGTCATGATGGGATCTGGCTTGCGTTGTTGCGTGATGGAAAGCTTATTGAATTGCACCAAGAACAAGGAAATACCGAATTTGCTGTTGGAGATATTTATCTTGGCAAAGTTCGTAAAACGGTTCCTAGTTTAAATGCTGCATTTGTGGATGTTGGGTATGAAAAAGATGCTTTCTTACACTACCTTGACTTAGGACCACAATTCAATTCGCTAAATAAATTCACCAAAGACACGTTACACGGCAAGCAAAACGTGGCAGATCTTCAGTATTTCAAACTGGAGAGTGAAATCCCTAAAGAAGGCCAAATGGAAGAAACAATTTCTTCTACTCAGCCTATTTTGGTTCAAGTTGCCAAAGAACCAATTTCATCCAAAGGACCAAGATTAAGTGCTGAAATAACACTTGCTGGTCGTTTCATAGTTTTAGTTCCTTTCTCTGATAAAATCTCAATTTCTCAAAAAATTAGATCTAATGAAGAAAGAGACAGACTTAAAAAAATTCTAGCGGATATTAAACCGAAAAATTTCGGCGTAATTATTCGAACTGTTGCAGAAAATCAACCCTTAGAACAAATCCACCAAGATTTAAACAACCTAATGTCTAAGTGGAAATTGATGTTTGCTAATCTTAAATCTGCTACACCTCCTAAAAAAGTGTTAGGTGAAATAGATAAAACAGCTTCAATATTAAGAGATTTATTGAATGCTGATTTCACACACATACATGTAAATAACGAAGAATTAGCAGAAGAGATCAAAGGATATGTTACTGATATCGCTCCTGAAAGACAAAAAATTGTCAAGTTTTATGACGGTAAGATAGATATCTTTGAACGTTTCGGGATCTCTAAACAAATCAAAACACTCTTTGGTAAAAAGGTTCCCATGCCATCAGGTGGATATCTGATTATTGAGCATACAGAAGCTATGCATGTGATTGATGTAAACAGCGGTAACCGTAAAGGGGCTGATGGTCAAGAATCAAATGCGTTAGCAACTAACGTTGAAGCAGCAGAAGAAATTGCAAGAGTTCTCCAACTTCGTGATATGGGAGGTATAGTTTGTGTTGATTTTATCGATATGCACGATAAAGAAAATAATAAAATCCTTTTTGAAAAATTAAAGGAATTTATGAAAAATGATCGTGCTAAACACAATGTTATTCCACCTTCAAAATTTGGAGTTGTAGAAATTACACGTCAACGTGTACGTCCGGAAACGGAGATCAAAACAAATGAGACTTGCCCAACATGTAATGGTACCGGTGAGGTACAGGCAACCATTTTGTTTGCAGAAGAAATTGAAAATAATCTAAACTATTTAGTTTTAGATCGTAAAGAACCTAAAGTGGCCCTTTTGGTTCACCCATATTTAGAAGCTCACTTCAAAAGAGGTTTGATATCTCGTCAAGTGAAGTGGTTCTTTAAATTTAAAAAATGGATTCCAGTACGTGGAGTTGTTGCCAATCAATTGTTGGAATATCATTTTGTTAACGATAAAAATGAAAATATCGAACTTTAGGCATGGAATCATCCAGTCCTGATTATTCTTTCGAACAGGCACTTGTCAAAATGGAAGCGTGGTGCGCATACCAAGACAGGTGCCTTTTTGAAATTCAAAATAAACTCAATTCTTGGAATATAGATTTCTCAGTCCAAGAAAAAATCATCGAAAAACTCATTGTAAACCGCTTTTTAGACGAGAAACGGTTTGTAGAGTCTTATGTTTCTGGAAAAGTAAGAATTAAACGTTGGGGAAGGATAAAAATAAAACACCACCTTTTCCAAAAATACATAGATAAAAAACTCATTGAAGAGGGATTAAGATCAATCGATCAAGAAATATATTGGAATAATTTAATTGCTCTGGCAAATCGAAAGGCAATTGATATAAAATCTTCAGAAAATCCTTGGAAATCTAAACAAAAAATAATGGTTTATCTGGCATCGAAAGGCTATGAACAAGATTTGATTTTTGAAGTACTAAATGAAATATTACAATAATATTCTTAATACTCTGATTTAATTTAATTTGATTTTATTGTTACCAATTGGTTACTTTCAAATATAGATTCTGGTGATATGACAGTTAATTGTGTAGGGATTTTATTTCCATATTTTTTTTTGAGTACATTTTTAACTATCGGATTTGATAGATCAAAATCTCCTAATTTTTGAAGTTTACCAATATTAATGCCTAGACATCTGTTGTATATTTTCCAAACCAATTCAGAACAATAGATTTTTTCATCGGTCCAACCAAAAGTAAAATCATAGTTTTTTCCCATAAATTTTTCCCCAACAGATTTCATTTTTTTTAATGATTTGTTAGTTATTTTTTTGTCAGCATCTTTTAATCTTTTAATTACATATTTTTTATTCTCACCTCTTGAAATCCATGTTTCTAGTGGTGTAAGTTTAACAGGTTGAACAGCTTCAAATACCATAAATTCACTATCTTTTTTATAGATAATCCCACAATGTGAATATCTTGATTTTGTTGCTATTTGAATAGCGCGACTTTGTTTAGAATGGGAGGTTTGAAAAATAATATCACCATTTTGAATTTCATCTTCTGAAGATTCAGTTTTAAAATTAGAATTTTCAATGGAGTTTGGTTTATTACAACTTGTAAGTATAACAATTCCAAATACTAAGACTGATATTTTAGATAAATAGTTCATAACTCAAATTTTTAAGGTTTAATATTAATTTCTGTACCAATTTTAACGGCTGTAAAAAGTTCATCGATTTCATTGTTTGTGACTGCAATACAGCCCTCTGTCCAATCGTACCATCTATGAATTTTCCCTAAAAAGCCAAGGTTGTTTTTTAACCCATGTATTTTTATATCTCCTCCTGGTTGTAAGCCTAGTTTTGATGCATTCAGCTTGTCTAATTTATTAGGATATGAAATGTGAAGATTTTTGTAATAATTGCTTTTTGAATTTTTGTCTGTGATGAAATAGGTTCCTTCTGGTGTTTTATTGTCATTTTTACATACTTTGTGACCAATTGGATTACCACCTAATGAAATTTTATAGAATTTTATTAAATCACCTTTAGAATATGCTTGTAATATCCGTTCCGATTTTAAAACAACTAATTTATCAATATGAATATTGTTTGGTAATGCTTTTTCTGAATTAAAGTAATTATAGATTAATCCTAGTGTGATAATAAACAGAATAATAACAACTTTTTTCATAATGATAACTTTATAGTATTAACGGAGTTAAAATTATTTTATTATGAATAGCGCGAAATAAATTTTATTAAATAGAAACTATGATTTGTTTGGAATATTAAATGATGATTTAATATCAGGTATTTTAATATCAATTAGTTACGAGTTTTTTTGGAATATATCTTGAAGTTGTTCAAATAATATTTTCCAATTAATATAAGATATATGAATTAAAAATACATACTCACTAAATACTTTTTATTAGAATTTAGATCTAATAATTGAAATGGTCAAATCATTCTAATTTCACCATTTTTTGTTTGAATATTGTATTTTCACTTTCAATTTCTAAATTGTAAACTCCTGATTTTAATTTTTTTATACTTATATTATTATTTGTTGGTTTTTCTTCAAATACCAAACGACCCATTTCATCATAGAGCCTAACAGAATTACAAAGATTTTTACAGTTTATAGTTAGAATATCATATACAGGGTTCGGGAAAACTAGTATATTTTCAAGACTTTCTTCGTTAGTTTTTAAATAGCCTTCTTGATTTATTTCTAAAAATATTTTTGCAACTCCAAAACCATTTATTTCAATTAATGATTTTCTTGATGTCTTTGAATTATTTTTATTTATACTTAGAGATATATTTTGATTTCCGTTTCCAGATAAAACAGTTGATTCAATCCAGTCAGAATCAATTTTAATTTCCCAATCAGTATTACTTGTTAGCTCTAGCGTAAATTTATTTTCCTTATTGTCAAAGTCAAATGTTTTTGTGTTTGTTCTAAGAAAAAAATCGATTAGAGGAGTGATTTTATAAATTTTAGATTCCCAATTATCTAAAGTAAACATGTAATTAAGTAAATCCTTGTGAGAAATTTTAAAGGTTTTATTATTTAAAAAATCAGTTATTTCGTATTCAGCTGATATTTTCTCAAAACTATTAAAATCGATTTTAAAAGAATTGGAATTATCTTCAAAATTTGCAATTGTTAAAATATAATTGTCTTCAGATTTAGTAATACAGCTATACACTTTTTGAGGTGAGTTATTTGTTAATTTTGAGATAGTAGCATTATTTTTAATGTAATTTTTTCTAACCTCAATTATTTTTTTAAAAAATGGGAGTAATACAGATGTGTCATTCCATTTTTCAACGCTATATTGTGATGTTTCTCCAATCTCATCCCCACCATAAATTAATGGAATACCTCCTATAGTAAAAACAATGCTTTCAGCTAATTTTAATTTCTTGTATCCAAATTCTTTGGCTCCTCTAGGATGATCATGATTATCTACAAACCTCATTGGGAATTTATCTTCTTCAAAAACTTTTGTTATAATTTTATTGAGTTCATCTATTTCATAGTTTCCATTTAATTGAGCTAGAATCCCTGAGTTTCCCCATCCTCTAAATTGCCAATCATATCCAGCATCAAATTTGTTTTTGAAAAGATCCATTTTAATTCCTTCATGTGAGTTTGAAACATCGCCCTCAGCTAATAAGAAAATTGTAGGTTTTATTTTTTTTAATCGTGTTCTTAAGTTTTTCCAGAACATTGGGTTCCGTATTTCAATTCCCCAAGCAACATCACAACGATAACCATCAATATCGAATTCACGAACCCAATATTCAGCAACTTCAGTTAGATAATTTGAAATGAAAGAATCATTTACGTTAAAATTTGGTAAAACAGTCCAATCGTAGTAGTATTTGTGTTGTGATTCTCCAGGTTTTCCATTCCATAAATATCCATTTGAAAATTTAGAATCTGATTTTAAATTTTTCACATCTTGGAAAAAGGGGTGCATTTCCCATGAATGATTTATTACAAGGTCTAAAATAACTTTAATATTTCTTTTATGAGCTTGATTAATAAGTTCTCTAAATTCTTCTTGAGTACCCAAGTTTGGAGAGATTTTGAAGTAATTTTTCGTCCAGTATCCATTGCCTTCTCCCTCAAAAATAGGTGTTAGCCAAATAGTATTTACTCCTAAGCTAGAAATATGGTCTAGTTTTGAAGTTATTCCTGAAATTTTTGAATTTGTGTAATTATATCCATAACTACCAATTTCGTATAATATCATTTTGTTTATCCATTCAGGCGTTTTACTATCTTTAAGCACTTCTAATCCATAGTCTGTCGATCTTATTATTACACCACTAAAGTTATAATTTCCATAACCGTCTACTACTTTTAATTTTATAAAGTAATCACCGTTTATTTTTGGTATAGATAATTTTATTTCTTTATTATTAATGCTGTTTTCAAAAATTGAAGCCGCTGAATATCCTTCAGGTTGTGTCCAATAGTATAATAAATCGCTATTTAATGTTGAACTTGCTTCAGCAGATAAGGTAATTTCTCTTGAATTAATGAAAGTATTAATTTTAATAGAAGGATTTCTATTACTTGAATATTGAATATTTTTTTCATTACTAGTAAAACCAAATTTATTATAAACTGATACTGAAAATGAATTTGATCCTTCAACTAGTTTTACTGGAAGATAAAAAAAAGATTCTGAATTTATTTTTGCATAATTTTTTGAACCATTATGATAAATAATTACAGAATCTATGTTACTATCGTGTAGTTTACCATAAAAATTTATGTTTTCACTTGGATATTTGATGTTCTCTGTTAAAATATCAAATTTTGGTAAACTTGATATTTTAATAACGCGAATAGAACTGATTGTTCCTTTATCTGTTGTTACTTTAATCTCTATTTTGTTTTCTCCCTCAATTATATCTTCAGTTTTAATTTCATAATTAAATTGATTTAAAATCATATTAAAGTTTTTTTCGTAAAGCTTAATTGATTTATTGTTTATGAGTAATTGAATATTATCAATAGATAAATTTGAATGAATAGACTTAGCGATTTGTGCAGTAATTGTTGGTAATTTTAAAATGTTAAATTCATTGAAATTTAATGGTGTATGATAGTTGATCATTGGATCTGATACTATTATTTGAGAATTTTTGTATGTAGACCCATCGTCAAGTGGATTTAATTTATCCTCTATCCATTGTCCATCAATAACAAATTTATAAGCATGAGAACCAATGTTAAGGTTTGTTGTAATTTCAAAAAGACCGTCATTATTGATTTTTTGAAGCTTGTATTCTTGGTTTGCAGGATTCCATGAGTTGAAACTACCTGCTAAATAGATATTTGTTGCATTTTTATTTACACATATAAACTTTACTGGAATTAATTGAGAAAATAAATTGTTAAATGACATCAAAAAAAATATTGATGTCAAAATAAAACTCTTATAAAATCTATTTATCATATTTTAATTATTGTAATAAAATTAAAATCATACCCTCTCTAAAATTGTTGCATATCCTTGTCCAACACCAATACACATAGTAGCTAATGCATATCGTTTGTTGCTTCGAATTAATTCGTTTGCAGCTGCCATAATGATTCTTGCACCAGACATACCTAGTGGGTGACCCAATGCAATTGCTCCACCATTTGGATTAATACGAGGATCGTTATCAGCTAATCCTAATGCTCTTGTACAAGCAAGAACTTGTGCGGCAAATGCTTCGTTTAACTCTAACACATCCATTTGATCTAATGTTAAACCAGTTCGTTGTAAAAGTTTTTGTGTTGCTGCAACAGGGCCAATACCCATAATACGAGGCTCAACTCCTGAAACAGCGCCACCCACAATCCGTACTTTAGGTGTTAAATTATGTTTTTTAATTCCTTCATTAGATGCTAATAACAAAGCTGCAGCTCCATCATTTAAACCTGAAGCATTCCCAGCTGTCACAGATCCCTCCTTACTAAAAGCAGGGCGTAATTTCCCCAATCCATCAAAAGTTGTTTCGGGACGGATAAATTCATCTTGATCAAAAATGATTGGATCTTTTCTTTTTTGTGGTATTGTAACAGGTATAATTTCTTCTCCTAATATCCCATTTTTTCTTGCAGTTGAAGCCTTTTCTTGCGACCAAACAGCAAATTTATCTTGATCTTCTCTTGAAATACCATATTTTACAGCCAAGTTTTCAGCAGTCATCCCCATGCTATCAACACCATAAAGTTCTTCCATTTTTGGGTTTATAAACCTCCAACCAAAGGACGAATCAAACATTTGAGCATCCCTGCCAAATGCGGATGATGTTTTTGAAATTACCCAAGGTCCTCTAGTCATGTGTTCAACTCCTCCTGAAATATATAAATCACCTGCATCGTCTTTGATTGCGCGCACAGCGTTTATAGTTGCAGCCATTCCTGATGCGCACAAACGATTTACAGTTTCACCTCCGGCTTCCATTGGAATGCCCGCTAATAAAGAAGCCATTCTAGCTACATTTCTATTGTCTTCTCCCGCTTGATTAGCACATCCGAAAATAACATCTTCGATTTGTTTGAGATCTAATCCTGGAAATTTATCTATTAACCCTTTCATTGCAATAGCAGCTAAATCGTCTGCACGTACACCTGATAACGTTCCTCCAAAATTTCCAATGGCAGTTCTTACACCATCAACTAGATACACTTCTTTTGACATAACTTAAAATATTTACATCAAAAATAAGCATCCATATGTGTATATCAAACAGGTATTTTATTTTCATTTTAATGTTGAAAAAAAAATGAATACAAAGCGGTATTTTTTTGGTACTTTTCACTTCAAATCTTATTTATAGTGAAGAAAAAAGTATTTAGATTGCTATTTTGTTCGTTCGTTTTTTCGGGTTCATTAATGGCACAAACAGAAGATCTTTCTCCTAAGGAAAAAGCATTCAGAGATTCGATAGCTTTGATTAATGAAGCTTCTAAAGCAAATGCTGCTGGTAAAGAAGCATATAATATTGGTATTGGTTTATTTTCCAATAAAGAATATCAAAAATCAATTGCTGAATTTGATAAAGCAATTAAAGCAGATCCAACATTTATGGCAGCCTATTATAATAAGGCTGTTGCTCAAATTGAATTAGAAAATTTTTCTGAAGCGACTAAAACACTAGATAAATTAATTTCTGTTGATAGTAATTATACAAGAGCGTATTTTCAACGAGCAAAAGCATTTCAAGGGATCAATGATTATGCTATGTCAGAAAAAAATTACGAAAAAGCGATTCGTTTGGATCCTACTAATTCAAAAGCGTTTTACAACTTTGGAGTATTACGTTTTATGCAAAAAGATTATAAGGATGCGATTACTAAGTTTTCTAAGTGTATACAACTTGATGCTACTTCTCCCTACTATTACAATGATAGAGGTAGTTGTTACAGATTACTTGGGGATTACACAAAGGCAATTGCTGATTATGAAGAAGCCTTAAAAAAGAATCCTAACCTAGCTTTTGTTTTGAATAACATAGGTACAACAAAAAAGAAGATGAAAGATCTTCCAGGTGCATTAGTTTATTTCAATAAAGCGATTACTGCTGATCCTAAGTTTTATATGGCATATGCTAATAAAGGGGTGACAAATCTTGCTTTAAATAAAAAAGACGAAGCTGAAAAAGATTTTAATACTGCAATTCAATTAAATGAAAAATATGCTCCTGCATACTCAAATTTATCAGCAATTTATTTCCAAAAGAAAGATTTTCAAAAGGCTTTAGACTTTGCGGATAAAGCGATCAAACTTGATGTAAATTACGCTTCAGCATATTTAAACAGAGGGATTGCCAAAGAAATGTTACGTGATATGATTGGTGCTTGTGAAGATTGGAATAAAGCAAAAGAATTAGGAATAGAATTGGGGAAATCTTATTATTCAACAAATTGTAATAATTAATAATTCAAAAAATGAAAAATACATTAACAATTTTAATATGTTTATTTGTAGGAATAACCAATGCAAATGCTCAAAATATAGATTTTAAATCAGCAAATTTTAAAAATGACAAAGAAGGCTTTAAAAAAGCGGAAGCTGCAATAGAATTTGGTGACATTTATTTTGCAAAAGGAAATGAACTTGCTTTCGGAATTAAAGATGTTGAAGATAATTTTAAGATTGCTTTAAAAAGTTTTGAAAAAGCACAAAAATTTAATCCTTCTAATGCATTTTTAAATTTCAAAATAGGAGTTTGTTTATTTAATACTACTAGTCCTTCGAAATCATTTTCATACTTCAATAAAGCAAAAGAATTAGATCCTAATTGTGATCCTTTATTACCATATTACCTTGCTTATATTACTCAATTAGAAGGGAAATTTGATGAAGCAATGAAGATGTATATTTCTTTTGAAACAACGTATAAAAAAGCGGAAGAATTTAAAAAATTCATAGACCAGCGTAAAAAAGAATGTGAAAATGGTAAAAAATTAATTGCTACACCTTTAAGAGCATGGGTGGATAATGTTGAGCAGTTAAATACGGATTCGGATGAATTAGCACCTTCTGTTTCTGTAGATGGAGGAGAAATGGTTTTTTCTTCTGATAGAAAAAATGAGAACCCTTCTGATTCTTTGGGAGCATATGATTACGAGATTTACACAACTATGATTGATCATGGTAAATGGATTAAACCAACAAGGATAGTAGGACCGTTGAATACTAAATCAGATGATGTAGTAAATACAATTAGTTACGACGGAACATCCATGTTATTGCACAGATCTTCCAACGGACAAACTGATATTTATGAGTCTAAATTGCAAGGTGCAATGTGGTCAGATCCGGTTGTTATGAATAAAAATATTTCTACAGAAAAATTTAATGAACGTTACGCATGTTATAATCATGATGGATATAAAATATATTTTATACGTGATAATGAAGATAATACAAAAGGTTATGAGTTGGTGTATTCTGGTATGGAAAGTAAATTGAGAAGAGATTACGCAACAGCCACTTTCTTAACGATGCTGAATTCTAAATTTAATGAAGGTCCTGTATATATTACGATTAAAGGAGATGTTCTTTATTTTGCTTCTCAAGGTCATGGGTCTATTGGTGGGTATGATATATTTATGTCTAAATTTCAACAAGGTCTTTGGACTGCACCTGTTAACCTTGGTTATCCAATTAATACACCTTATGATGATTTCTTTTTTGCTCCTTCAGTAAATGGTAAAACTGCTTATATCTGTTCAAATAGAGAAGGTGGAAAAGGTGGATTTGATATTTATAAAGTAACTTATTGGGGACCAGATAAAACTCCAGTACTTGAAACAGAAGATTATTTACTGTCATCGGTTTTAGTTCCTATGAAAGACAATAATATAGAATCAAAAGTTGAAGTAAATAAAAAATTCTTAACTGTTTTTAAAGGAAATACAATTGATGCATTGACTTCCAAACCAGTTTTAGCTACTATTGACATTACAGATAATGCATCTGGTAAAGTAACAGAATCGTTTGAAACTAATAGCGCTACTGGTAAATTCATTATTACCTTGACATCAGGTAAAAATTATGGTATTGCAGTAAAAGCAAAGGGTTATCTTTTTCATTCAGAAAACTTTGATATTCCAGACGGAGGTGAAGATAATATTGTAAACAAAACCATTGAATTGAAAAATATCGCTGTAGGAAATACGATTGCTTTGAGAAATATTTTCTTTGATTTAGGGAAATCTACTCTCCGTTTGGAATCAAATGCGGAATTAGATCGTTTATTGAAATTACTACAAGATGTACCAACGTTAAAAATCGAAATTGCAGGACATACAGATAATACTGGCTCAGCTTCCATTAACGAAACGCTTTCACAAGCAAGAGCTAATGAAGTAGTTGTTTATCTTAAATCAAAAGGAGTTTCAGCTGATCGTTTATCTGCAAAAGGATATGGTTCTAAAGTTCCAGTTGCTTCTAATAACACAGATGAAGGTCGTCAACAAAATCGTCGTACTGAATTCAAAATTATTGCAAATTAATTTTTGAAAGTTATAATTTATAAAGAAAGCAGGATTTTTAATCTTGCTTTTTTTTTATCAAGTAATTTGGTTTTAGCTTTAAATAATTTCGGATTGGAGAATTATTCTATTCGTAATGACCTTTTAAAGAAAGGATGATTATATTCTCATCTGTTACTTCATAAACTAATCTATGCTCTTTATTTATTCTACGGGACCAAAGTCCAGTTAAATTATATTTTAAAGGTTCAGGTTTTCCTGTACCAGTATAGGGGGCTTCTGTAAGTTCTTCTAATAGTTTGAGGATTTTCTTTAGTATTGCTTTATTACCTGATTTTTTATGAAACTCAATATCAAGATAAGCTTTATCTGTAAAATCTAAGTGATACGCCATTTTACAAACCTAATAGGTTTTGTAAATCTTCTTTTTTTACTCTTGTTACTTTTCCTTCTTTTGCTTGTCTTCTACTTTCATCAATTTTAGCAACAAATTCAGCATTGTAAGGTTTATCATCGTTATTCATTTCAAATTTGATTTTAAGGGCTTTCATAAAAGCCTTTAAAGCATTTAGCTGCTCTTTGTCGTCTGTATGTATAGTGAAAGTTGTCATATTTATGTAGTTAGTTTAGAGCAAAAATATTTGTCTATATACAAATGTATTTAAAATGCATAAATCAAACAAATAAGTTTTGAATTGTTTTGATTATCTCTTAACTCTCAATAATACCTCTCTCAATTCATTAATCATCAATGCAGTTGCTCCCCAAATTTGTTTGTCTTGTAAGTCGAAACAAGGAACATTTTTCATTACAATATTATTTTCTGTTCGAATATTCATCGAGGAAATAACGTTTTCTTGTAATAGCTCGCTAAATGGCACTGTAAAAATCGAAGCAACTTCTCGTTGTTGTTTATGGAAATCAGGAGATTTAGTATAGAAAAACACGAACGGCTCTACCAAAAAACCACTGACAGGTATATAGACAGGACTTAATTTTCCAAGAAGAGTTGAGTCTTCCAAGTCAATCCCAATTTCTTCAAAGCATTCTCTTCGGGCGGTATGTTCGAAATCTAAATCTGTTTCATCTTTTTTTCCGCCAGGGAAACTAATCTGTCCGCTATGTTTTCCTTCATATTCAGTTCGTTGAATTAAAATAAAACGATAGTCGTTCATATCTTGATAAATTACTATAGCAACAGCCGAAGCTTTATATTCAGTTAGTCCTTTAATTATTTCACTTGTAACAGGTCTATGCAATGGAGATAGCGGATGATGGGCAACTTCACCTGGTAAATCATGTTCAATTATATATGTTAATCGGCTAATTAAGTCCATATACAAATGTAGAAATATATCTTCTTTTCATCTTAACTTCTTTTGTCTTTTATGGATTTAAACCTACCTTTGCAACACATCACTTAAAATTAGTCATAGCATGCAACTGTGGAACACATTAAGTAAGGATGAACTAGTAAAGCAATTGAATGAGAGTGGGTTAAATTTTATAACCATTTCTTTTTATCAATACGCTAAAATTGAGAATCCTACTGAATTTCGAAATCAGTTATTTTTAAATTGGTCCGAGTTAAATATTGTTGGTAGAACTTATGTCGCTAAAGAGGGAATTAATGCCCAAATCTCTGTACCCGTTCCCCATTTTGAACAATTTCGAGATGAATTATATAAAATTCCATTTTTAGACGGAATTCGATTAAATATTGCCGTGGAAGATGGCGGAGTGAAACACCCATTTTTAAAGTTAAAAATCAAGGTAAGAGATAAAATTCTGGCAGATGGTTTGAAAGATCAAACGTTTGATGTTACTAATAAAGGTATTCATTTAAATGCAGAAGAATTTAATAAACTCACCGATGATCCAAACACTATTTTGATTGATTTTAGAAATCATTATGAGAGTGAAGTAGGGTATTTTAAAGGTGCTATAACTCCAGATGTTGATACATTTAGAGATTCTTTGCCTGTCATTGAAGATCTGTATTTGAAAGGGAATGAAGATAAAAATATCGTCATGTATTGTACAGGGGGGATACGATGTGAAAAAGCTTCAGCATGGTACAAACACAGAGGATTTAAAAATGTACATCAATTAGAAGGGGGTATAATCAAATATGCGAATGATTGTAAAGATTTAGGAATTGAAAATAAGTTCATAGGTAAGAATTTTGTTTTCGATGAAAGAAGAGGAGAGCGTATTACAGAAGATATTATTGCACAGTGTCATCAATGTGGAGAACCATGTGATGTGCATACAAATTGTGTAAATGATGGGTGTCATTTGTTGTTTATACAATGTGATAATTGTAAATCAATGTTTGACAATTGTTGTTCGGAAGAATGTCAGCATATTTTTCATTTGCCTTTGGAAGAACAAAAAGCTTTAAGAAAGGGGAAAGATGTAAGTAATAAGATCTTCAAAAAAGGAAGATCCGAAAAACTAAAATTTAAATCATAATCCCCATTCATAACCAATAATTCATAACTTATATTTAGATAAAATGGTTTTAGGTATCGATTGGAATGTAACTTCAGAATTAATTGATGGTTCACCAACTCCAAATAAATATGGACTGCTCTTTGTATCCGGTTTAATGATCGGTTTTTTCGTCATGAAGCGCATTTTTAAGAAAGAAAATGTGGATGAGAAAATTTTAGATAAATTGTTGATGTATGTCGTTATTGCAACAATTGTTGGCGCGCGATTTGGACACGTTTTCTTTTATGGTCCTTATTTTGATAAAAAAGATCAGTTTGGAAATTTAATTGAGAAAGGATATTTCGATCATCCTGCAGACATGTTTAAAGTATGGGAAGGTGGATTAGCATCACATGGAGCTGCTATTGCTATATTAATTGCTCTTTGGATTTTTTCTAAAAAAGTTTCTAATATTTCTATGATTTGGTTACTTGATCGAGTGGGAATTACTGTTTCTATTGCAGCTTGTTTTATTCGATTAGGAAATTTGGTAAATCATGAAATTATAGGTACACCAACCGATTTACCTTGGGGTTTCAAATTCAATCAGGCTGGAAGTGAATATTTGATTAATGGTGAACATGTTTTTAGACATCCAGCTCAATTGTATGAGGCAGGCTGGTACTTGATTGCTTTTGTATTATTAATGTATATGTATTGGAAAAGAAATGCTGCAGAAAAACCAGGACTTTTGTTTGGTGTATTTTTAATTTTTGTTTGGACTGCCCGTTTTATTGTGGAGTTTGTAAAAGTAGGACAAACCGAACGTGATGGATTATGGGTATTAACAACTGGTCAAATTTTAAGTATTCCATTAATTACAGCGGGAGTTTATTTGACTTGGAAAGCACTAAAGGTTTCTGATAAATAAATTTTTATTTACCTTTAATAAAAAATGTCATGGTTAATTATAAAGAATTAATAAAAATAAATTCCGAAGTCAGAAGTGGTAAACCTTGTGTGAGAGATACTAGAATTTCTGTTTTTGATGTCTTGAATTGGTTAGCTAATGGAATGACTTTTAATGAAATTATTGATGATTTTCCAGAGCTTAATTATGAAGACATATCTGCTTGTTTAGCATATGCTTCGGAAAGAGAAAGAAAACTATCACATGCTTCATGAAAATTTTACTAGATCAAAATCTCTCTTTTAAATTAGCAAACAAATTAAAACCGATATTTGGTGAAGTTTTTCATGTTAAAGATTTTGATTTGCTAAATACAAAAGATTCAGTTATTTGGCAATTTGCTAAAACTAATAACTTTTCAATTATTAGTTTTGACTCCGATTTTTATGATATATCGATACTTAATGGCTATCCTCCAAAGATTATTTGGATAAGAACTTTCGATCAAACTTCGAAAAATATCGAAGCTATTTTAACTAATTTCCAAAAACAAATTATTCAATTTTTAAGTGAGAATGATGATAATTCTTGTTTAGAAATTTTAGATAAAAACATATTTTAATATAAATGAAAACAAAAACATTAAAAAAAAATAAAGTAAACGTTGTTACGCTTGGTTGTTCCAAAAACGTGTTTGATTCAGAAGTGTTGATGGCACAATTGAAAGCGAATAAGTTCGAAGTAGAACACGAATCAATGTCTGACGACTCTGAAATAGTGATTATTAATACTTGCGGATTCATTGATAATGCAAAACAAGAATCAATTGATACTATTTTACGTTATGCGCAAGCAAAAGCAGATGGTGAAGTAGATAAAGTATATGTTACAGGTTGTTTATCTGAACGTTATAAAGACGATTTAGAACAAGAAATTCCAGAAGTGGATGCCTTTTTTGGAACTAGAGAATTACCACGTTTATTAAAGACCTTGAAAGCGGATTATAAGCAAGAATTGGTTGGTGAAAGATTATTAACTACACCTTCGCATTATGCTTATTTCAAAATTGCTGAAGGCTGCGATCGTCCTTGTTCATTTTGTGCGATTCCATTGATGCGTGGAAATCATGTTTCTACTCCAATTGAAGAATTATTAGCTTCTGCTAAAAGTTTGGCTGCGAAAGGAGTGAAAGAATTGATCTTAATTGCGCAAGATTTGACTTATTATGGGTTAGATATTTATAAAAAACGTGCTTTAGCAGATTTAATTTCTCAACTATCAGATGTAGAAGGGATAGAGTGGATTCGTTTACATTACGCATTTCCAAGCGGATTCCCTATGGATGTGTTAGACGTGATGAATGAAAAATCGAATGTAAACTTTTATTTGGATATTCCATTACAACATGGTTCAACGCGTATTTTACAATCGATGCGTCGTGGAATTACACGTGAAAAAACAGAAGAATTAGTAGAAGAAATTAGAGCTAAAGTTCCTAAGATTGCTATTAGAACAACATTAATCGTAGGCTATCCTGGTGAAACAAAAGAAGATTTCCAAGAAATGTATGATTTCGTAGAAAAAATGCGTTTTGATCGATTGGGAGTCTTTACATATTCACATGAAGAAAATACACATGCTTTTAGTTTAGATGATGATGTTCCAGAGAAAACAAAACGTGAACGTGCGGACAAAATAATGGAATTACAATCGGGTATTAGTCATGAATTAAACCAAGAGAAAATTGGAAAAACCTTCAAAGTACTTTTTGATAGAGTAGAAGGGGATTACTTCATTGGGCGAACTGAATTCGATTCTCCTGAAGTTGATAACGAAGTATTAGTTAAAAAAGAAGGAGATGTTTTTGTTAGAATTGGTGACTTTGCTAACGTTGAAATCACTTCAGCAGACCATTACGATCTATATGGAATCCTTCGATAAACTCAGGATTAAATTTTATGTTAGTACCTCTTTCCCCCTTTGAAGGGGGATTAAGGGGGATGACCATCTTTTTGCTAAATCTTTTTCACAAAATAAATTGTTGAATATTTGACTAATGGGGATGACCATCTTTTTGCTAAATCTTTTTCACAAAATATATTGTTGAATATTTGACTAATGGGGATGACCAACTTTTTGCTAAATCTTTCTTTTCACAAAATATTTTATTGAATACCTGACTAAAAGAGGGATAACAATTTTCAAATTATTTTTTGTTCCTCGGATGATAAGATAAAATCGCTTCTCTTAGGAAACGTTGATCTAAGTGTGTGTAAATTTCAGTAGTAGTAATTGATTCGTGACCAAGCATCTCTTGAATTGCTCTTAAATTAGCTCCTCCTTCTAATAAATGTGTGGCAAAAGAATGCCTAAATGTATGTGGGCTTATTGTTTTTGATAGATTAATTTTATTAGAAAGTTCTCGAATTATTGTAAAAATCATGATTCGTGTTAACTTAGCTCCTCTTCTATTTAAAAATACATAAGGTTCATTTCCTGACTTAATATCCTGAAAGTCTCTTATTTCGTGTTTATACGTGAAAATTTCATTTTTTACTGAAGGACTAGCTGGTACTAAACGTTGTTTATTTCCTTTTCCTGTTACACGAATAAATCCTTCGTCTAAAAATAAATCTGAAAATTTCAAATTGATTAACTCACTTACTCGTAAACCACAACTGTAAAGTGTTTCTAAAATTGCTCTATTTCTTAATCCTTCTTTTTTCGATAAATCTATCGCTGCGATGAGGTTATCAATTTCTTCGATAGATAAAACTTCGGGAAGTTTACGACCTATTTTGGGCATTTCGATTAATTCACTTGGATCATCTTTTACTTCATCTTCTAAAATAAGAAAATTATAAAATTGTTTAATTCCGGAAATAATCCTAGCTTGACTTCTAGCTGATAAACCAACTTCCACAAGTGCATTGATGAAACTTTTAAGTTCTTCACGTGTTACATCTTTTGGATGTTCAAGTTCAGGTAAAGCATATTCTTTCAATTTCACAACGTCTCTTTCATAAGCTAGAACTGAGTTTTCAGATAAACCTTTTTCAATTTTTAAAAAAGAAACAAAATGATTAATATAGCGTTCCCAAGTACTCATAGATTAATAAATGATGGAATGAAGATAGCAATTGTAAATGGACCAAACTTAAATTTAGTCGGAAAACGTGAAAAATCGATATATGGCGATCAATCTTTAGCTGCTTATTTGGAAAAACTTAAATCAGAAGCTTCATTTGAAATTGAACTTTATCAATCAAATGTCGAAGGAGAACTAATCAATTTTATTCAATCATCTGACGCAAATGCATTTGTTATAAATGCAGGTGGTTATAGCCATACTAGTATTGCTTTAAGAGATTGTATTGCTGCAATTGAAAAACCAACCATAGAAGTTCATATTTCAAACATAGCTGGCCGCGAATCATTTCGACACGAATCTATGCTTTCACCTGTTTGTATTGGTTGTGTCTTTGGTTTTGGATTAAAAGGGTATGATTTAGCTCTGGCCTATTATAAAGATTTAACTATTTTATAAATATTTTTTTATTTTAAATAATTGTTATCTAGCTTTTTGAAAAGTGTTAAATAAAAAAAAATAAAAAAAATACAATTAACACTTGCAGATTCAAATATTACTTCTAATTTTGTACTCGTCTAAACAAACAGACAATGATTCCGTAGCTCAGCTGGTAGAGCAATACACTTTTAATGTATGGGTCCTGGGTTCGAATCCCAGCGGGATCACAAAA
>CANHVK010000042.1 GCA_947464135.1 Flavobacteriia bacterium
AGCATATAACAATGATTTAATATCGAGAATCAAACGAAATTCAGATTCTGAGATAATTATTCCAGACAAAAAAATTATCGAGTTCAAAGAAGCAATTATTTTTGGGTTGTTAGGAGCGCTTTATGAAGAAAAAAGAATGAATTCTTTGAGTAGTGTTACTGGTTCAAAACGAGATTCAATTGGAGGAATCCTACACACCCCTTTTTAATCTATTTTATAATCAATTTGAATTACAAAAAACATCCAAAGGATAAATAAAGTTTATTACTTTTGTGACTCGAAAATTGAAATTAAAGTTTAATCAAATGAAAGATTTACTAGAAAAATTTGAAAATAAAAGACCTGAAATAGTTTTTGAATGGAAAGATGCTGAAACAGATGCTGAAGGATGGGTAGTAATTAACTCATTACGCGGAGGTGCAGCTGGTGGAGGAACGCGTATGCGTCAAGGATTAGATAAGAGAGAAGTTGAATCTCTTGCAAAAACAATGGAAGTAAAATTTACTGTTGCTGGACCAGCAATTGGTGGTGCAAAATCAGGAATTAACTTTGATCCAAAAGACTCTCGTAAAGAAGGTGTTTTAAGAAGATGGTACGCAGCAGTTACGCCGTTATTAAAACATTATTATGGTACTGGAGGTGATTTAAATGTTGATGAAATACACGAAGTTATTCCAATGACTGAAGACTGTGGTGTTTGGCATCCACAAGAAGGAGTGTTTAACGGACATTTTCAACCAAGAGAAGCACAAAAAATAAATCGTATCGGTCAATTAAGAAATGGAGTTTTAAAAGTAATCGAAGATGAAACTTTTACTCCATCAATCGAAAGAAAATACGTAGTTGCAGATATGATTACTGGTTATGGTGTAGCTGAATCAGTGAAACATTTCTACGACATCTATGGAGGTGAAGTAAAAGGTAAAAGAGTAATTGTACAAGGTTGGGGTAATGTAGGTTCTGCTGGAGCATATTATTTAGCTCAACAAGGTGCTGTTATTGTTGGAATCATCGATAGAGTTGGTGGATTAATTAAGGAAGATGGTTTTTCATTCGAAGAAATTAAAAACTTATTCTTGAATAAAAACGGCAATGAATTAGTTGCAAATAACCTTCTATCTTTTGAAGAAGTAAATGCTAAAATTTGGGATACTAAAGCTGAAGTTTTCATTCCTTGTGCCGCTTCAAGATTAATCACAGAAGATCAATTAAACAGAATGATTGCAGCTGGTATAGAAGTAATTGCAGCAGGCGCAAATGTTCCTTTCGCTGATCCTCAAATTTTCTTTGGACCAATTGCTGAATTAGCTGATTCTAAAATTGCTGTAATTCCAGATTTTATTTCCAACTGTGGTATGGCAAGAGTTTTTGCTTATTTAATGAGTAATGACCTAAAGGAATTAACAGACAAAGGAATATTTGAAGACATTAGCTCTACCATTAAAACTGCTTTAGCTAATGCTCATAAAGCTAATAACAAAAAGACTGATATTGCAAAAACAGCTTTTGAAATTGCCTTGAAACAACTAGTTTAGTTAATTAAAATAATAAACTAAAAAAACCGATGAATTTTATTTATCGGTTTTTTTTTGCATTCAAATTAAAATTAAAGTCGTATCTTAATTTTAAGAAAATAATACTCACCAAATAATAAATAAATCATTAACTCGTTAATATATAAAGACAATTAACATCTTGGTGTGGATATATAAATTCTATTAAAAAATAAGAACTAAATGCATTTTATATTTTTACAATCAATTATTTTTTTTAAAAAAATTATGAATAAAATACGTAAATCTATACTATTTGTAGTAGGGGTGTTTGTGACATCAGTAGCAATATCACAAACTGATTCTTCTTCTGTTGGAAATCAAACTGCTGAAAACACAACAAAGCTTGTTGAAGAAATTTCAGCATTTGAGTTTATTATGAAAGGTGGTTTCTTTTTAATTCCTATAGTTATTCTTCTTATGTATACAATATTTTTTGCAGTTGAAAAATATAGATATATCATTAGAATGTCAAAGTATAATAATACTATTTTATCAGAAATAAAATCTAATCTACAGGCTGGAAATCTTAATCCTGTTTTAGAAACTGTTTCAAGAGACACTACAGCATATGGAAGTGTTTTAAAAGAAGGTGTTTTGACAATTGGTAGACCTATGTCAGAAATCGAATCGAATATGGACAAAGTAGTAAATATTGAAATTGGTAAAATGGAAAGTAAATTGGGGCATTTAGGTCTGATTGCAGGTATTGCTCCTACTCTAGGTTTTATCGGAACAATTTCAGGTGTAATTAAAATATTTTACTCTATTTCCATTACCGAAAATGTTTCAATAGGGAATATTTCGGGTGGTTTATATGAAAAAATGATAAGTAGTGGTTCAGGGTTAGTGGTTGGAATTATTGCGTATGCGGTATACCACCTTTTAAATGGAATGATCGACAAATATACACTACAAGTTCAAAAAATGAATTTAGAATTTATTAACTTGATTCAACGTCCAAGCAATGGCAATTAAAAGAAATAAACGATTTCATGCAGAAGTTCATACATCTGCATTGAGTGATATCATGTTCTTCTTATTGTTATTTTTCCTAATCATTTCAACATTAGCTAATCCTAATGTCATTAAAGTTCCTCTACCGGAATCTAAAGCAAATGAAAAGACGAACAAACAACACGTAAGTTTAACTATTACTCAAGATAAAAAATATTTCGTTGATAAAAAAGAAGTAGCTTTTTCTGAGATTGAGTCTGTATTAAGAGCAGAAACAAAAAAATTAGGAGATAATTCTGTGGTTGTTAGAATCCCTTTTGATTCTAAGGTACAAGAATTAGTTGATATCTTACGAATCGGAATAGATAACGATTTAAAAATGATTATTGCTACTAAAGCAGATGCTTAATATTTAAAATGGTAATATGTATTCATTAGAAATTCAAAATTCTGAAGCAAAAAAAGATAGAAAATTTGCACTTATTTATTCAATAGGTAGTGTGGTTCTTTTTATTCTTATTACCATTTTTATGAGATTTACGATCAAACCTCCTTTACCTGTCGATTTACCTCCTTTAAAATCTGACGAAGTAATTGAAATGTTTGAAGTAGACAGAACAAATGTAAAAATCACTGAAGAAGCAGGAAGCGAAGGCCAAGAAGGAGGAGATCCATCTGATGCTCCACTCTCAGATCCTCAACATCAATCCGAACAACTATTGACACAAAATACTTCTTCGGAAACTCAAGTGTTTTCAGGAAATTCAAATAATCAAAATTCAGAAAATAACGCAACAAACACCACTACATCAACTTCTCCTTCTAAAAATCCTTTTGGTACAGGAGGATCTAGCGGAGGTAACGGTGGAGGTAGAGGTGGAACTGGTTTTGGGAAAGATAACGGAACAGGTACAGGAGAAGGTGGTTCAGGTAGTGGCTCAGGGAAAACAGAAAGAGCTCAACGAACACGTTTAACATCGCCTGAAACTGTTGATTCAGATCAATCTGGAGTTGTTTACGTTCAAGTTACAATAAACGCTGAAGGTGATGTTGTGAAAGCTGTAAACTTAAGTGGCGAAACAACCATTACTAATCAAAGAATAATTAATCAAGTCCTAGGTAATGTAAAAAAACAGGTGAAATATAATAAAATGCCTGGAACATCTCCGCAAAGCCAACGTTTAAGAATTGACGTTAAAGCAACGTAATGGATTATTTAAATACTATAAATTGGTTATTTAATCAGTTTCCATCATATCAAAATATTGGCAAAAAAGCATACAAGCCTGATTTAACAAATATCACAACACTATGTGAAACATTAAAAATTGATTTTTCGAAATTAAAATGTGTGCACATAGCTGGTACAAATGGAAAAGGAACTACTACTAATATGATTTCATCTGTCCTAATAGAAGAAGGGTATAAAGTTGGAACATTCACATCGCCACATATTGAAGATTTTAGAGAAAGAATTGTAGTTAATAATGTATTAATTCCAGAGAAAAATGTAATTGAATTTTGCAAAAAAATTCAAGAAAACAAATTCGAAATATTTCCTTCTTTTTTTGAAATTACTTTCGCTATGGCTTTAAGTTATTTCATACAGCAAGAATGCGACATTTGTGTAATTGAAACTGGATTAGGTGGAAGATTAGACTCAACTAACATAATCGCTCCAATTTTATCAATCATTACAAATGTAAGCCTAGATCATACAGACATTTTGGGTGAAAACATCGAAAATATTGCCTTTGAAAAAGGTGGTATTATCAAAAACAATACACCCATCGTTATTGGTGAATACAGTTCAAAAACTTTTCCTGTATTTGAAAAAATTGCAACCAATAAAAAGGCAGAAATAATAAAAACATGGGAAGAAGTTTTTGATGAAGATGCTCTAATATATAAAGAAGGTTATTTAAACAAAAACGAAAAAACAGTTCGCACAGCAATTAAAGTATTAAAAAAACATTTTTTAATTTCAAACAATAGTTTAAAAGAAGGAATTGAAAAAATTCACGTAAACACACCTTATAGGGGAAGATTTCAAATTATACAATTAAATCCAACAGTAATTTTAGATGTCGGTCATAATGAAGATGGTATTTCCTCGTGTTTGAATATGGTTGGAAAACAACTTAAAGGAGACTTACATATAATATACGGAGCAAGTTCCGATAAAAACTTAACTAAAATCATTCCATTATTTCCTAAAACAGCTAAACTCTATTTTTCTGAATTTAGTAATAATCGATCGTTTAGAACGGATGATTTTAAGAAGACAATAGCAAAGAATAATGTTTTTTCAGGTTATTTCACTACAATCGAAGAAATTTACCCTAAATTAAAATCATCTGTAAATAAAGAAGATACGATTCTTATTTTAGGTAGTTTTTTCCTAATCCACGATTTTTTTAAGTTTTTTTCATCTAAACACTTGCAGAAATAAAAAAAAGCAGTACATTTGTACTCACAAAACAAAAGGAAACGTTCTTTTTAAAAACATCGGGAGATTAGCTCAGTTGGTTCAGAGCACCTGCCTTACAAGCAGGGGGTCGGGGGTTCGAGCCCCTCATCTCCCACTAAGCCTTAGAGAAATCTAAGGCTTTTTTTATGTCTATTAAATTTTGAAAAAGATACTAATAATTCAGACTGCTTTCATTGGTGATGTAATATTAGCAACACCAATAATTAATGAATTATCTTTAATATACCCTGAAATCCAAATTGACTTTCTTGTAAGAAAAGGGAATGAATCTCTTTTAACAAATCAACCTAACCTTGAAAACGTTTTTACATTAGATAAAAAACAAGGAAAGTTTAAACAAATCATTCAATTAATAAAAACTTTTAGAAAAAAGAATTATGATGAAGTAATAAATCTTCATCGGTATACGAGCACAGGGATTATTACTATTTTATCAAATGCAAAAAAAACGGTTGGATTTAACAAAAATCCATTGTCTATTTTTTACTCATTAAAAGTAAATCACGAAATAGGAAATGGTGAACACGAAATAGTAAGAAACTTAAAGCTTATCAAACACCATGGTTGTTCGTTAGATGCGCAACCGAAGTTATATCCGTCAAATTCTGATTATGAATTTGTGAATAAGTACAAAGAGAATACCTATTATTGTTTGGCTCCATCATCCGTTTGGTTTACAAAACAATTGCCAGTAGAAAAATGGGTAGAGCTAATAAATCTTTTTAAAGAGCAGGAAGCAGTTTATCTACTTGGTGGCCCTGGAGATAAAATACTATGTGACCAAATTATTTCTAAATCTAATCACTCAAATTGCATTAATTTATCAGGAGAATTATCCTTTTTACAATCTTCAGCTTTGATGGTAGATGCAAAAATGAATTACGTTAATGATTCTGGTCCCTTACACATTTGCTCAGCGATGAATGCCCCTGTGTCTGTATTCTTTTGTTCTACCACTCCCCTATTTGGTTTTGGTCCAACAAGAGAAAATGGTAAAGTAATTGAAACGGAAGAAAAACTATCCTGTAAACCATGTGGATTACATGGACATAAATCTTGTCCAGAAGGACATTATAAATGCGGTTATACTATAAATGTAAATAAAACTCTACAAGTATGATAAGTAAAATTACAAATGGAGTAAGTATACAAGTTGTTGTAAACTATAATTCAATTAGTTCCAACTCTTTTAAACATTTTTTTCATTACACTATCACTATAGAAAATCATAGTACTGACGAAATCAAATTGATACGAAGACAATGGTTTATTACAGATAGTTTAAATCTTAAATATAAAGTTGAAGGCATTGGTGTAATTGGAGAACAACCAGAATTATCAACGGGAGAAGTATTTACATACACAAGTGGAACTGAAATCAAAGGAGAATTTGGAGAAATGTTTGGAAATTATCAATTTTTAAACACCAAAACAGGAGCGTTTTTCAATGTAGAAATACCAAAATTCAAACTTGAAGTTCCCTATGCTTTAAACTGATTAATAATTTGTAACAAATGATACGAATTTGTCGAAATACAATGCTAATTTTGCAAAAAAAATGTTTGTATGGCAAATTCAATCTCAACAGTTCCTGTAGCTGTTAATGAACCTGTAAAGGCATATGCTCCTAACTCTTCAGAAAGAAATGAGTTATTGGCAACATATGAAAAATTATATAATCAATCCCCTATAGACATACCAATGTATATAGGTTCAGAAAAAGTTTTTACTGAAAACAAAAAAAGCTTAACACCTCCTCATGAGCATTCAAAAGTTTTAGGTACTTACAATGTAGGTGAAAGAAAACATGTTGAAAATGCTATCGAAGCAGCTTTAAATGCTAAAGATGCTTGGGCTAATTTACCATGGGAACAAAGAGCTGCAATCTTTTTAAGAGCTGCTGATTTATTAGCGGGACCATTCAGAGCTAAAATGAATGCTGCTACTATGTTGGCACAATCTAAAAATGTATTTCAAGCAGAAATTGATGCGGCATGTGAGTTAATTGACTTTTTCCGTTTCAATGTACAATATATGTCTCAAATCTATAGAGAACAACCTGAATCTTTACCAGGTATGTGGAATAGATTAGAATATAGACCATTAGAAGGTTTTGTTTTCGCATTAACTCCATTTAATTTCACTTCAATAGCTGCAAATTTATCAGCTGCTCCAGCAATGATGGGGAATGTGGTAGTTTGGAAACCTGCTGAAACACAAATTTATTCTGCTCAAGTAATTATGGAACTTTTCCAAGCTGCTGGACTACCTGATGGTGTTATAAACATGGTTACTGTAAGTGGTGAGACTGCAGGTGATGTTATTTTTAACCATAAAGATTTCGCTGGTATTCACTTTACTGGTTCAACAGGAGTTTTTAGACAACTATGGAAAACGATTGCTAATAACATTGAGAAATATAGAAGTTACCCAAGAATCGTTGGTGAAACTGGTGGTAAAGATTTTGTAATGGTTCATAAATCAGCAAATGCAGCTGAAGTTGCTACAGCTTTAACTAGAGGTGCTTTTGAATTCCAAGGACAAAAATGTTCTGCAGCATCTAGAGCCTATGTTCCATCAAATTTATGGGCTGATGTTAAAAGAATTATGGTAGAGCAATTGGATTCTATTACGACAGGAACACCTGCAGATACATCAAACTTTGTAAATGCAGTAATTAACGAACGTTCATTTGATAAGATTGCTAATTACATTGAATACGCTAAAAATGCTTCCGATGCAGAAATCATTTCTGGAGGTACTTACGATAAATCAGTAGGATATTTCGTAAAACCAACTGTTATTGTTACAACCAATCCACATTTTAAAACAATGGTAGAAGAAATCTTCGGACCGGTTTTAACAATCTATGTTTACGATGAAAACAACTATTCTGAAACATTAAAAATTGTGGATGGTACATCAGAATATGCATTAACAGGTTCTATTATATCAAATGATAGATATGCTATCCAAGAAGCTTTATTAGCATTAGAAAACAGTGCAGGAAACTTCTATGTAAACGATAAACCTACAGGTGCAGTTGTTGGTCAACAACCATTTGGAGGGGCAAGAGGTTCTGGAACGAATGATAAAGCGGGAGCTCCACTAAACTTATTAAGATGGGTATCTGCAAGAACTATTAAAGAGACATTTGTACCGCCAACAGATTATAAATATCCTTTCTTAGCGAAATAAGAATTAGCTAAAATAAAAAAACCTGCTTAATGCAGGTTTTTTTATTTGTTTAAAATTGAATTACTCTTTAATAACTTTTGAAATCGAAGTAAAACTTTGATTATAAAGTTTTACAAAATATAATCCATTTTGTAATTCAGCCAAATCTAATTTTAAATAATTTAAAAAATATTTGTCAGTCTTTATTAACTGGCCTGATGAATTAATCACTTCTAGAGTAACACCATTCTGTATATATTTTTCATCAAAACGAATTAAACATTCTCCTTTTGTAGGATTTGGAATAAGATCAATTTGTATCAAGTTATTTGCATAAAGTCCATCATTTTTCATTTTTTTTCTAACCGGTCTAACAAATTTTCTTTCTGCTTTATTTGAATTTTGTTTGATTTTACCATCAGTATAATCAATTGAAATAGCATTATTTAAATCTGTTTCACTTGAACACCAATATGGATAATCCTTCATTCCTCCTATTTTTTTACGGTTTTTATACATTAACTCAAGTTCTTCCTGAGATGGAAGGTACCAATCATCTTTCTTCTGAATTTTGTAATCTGAACATGCTTTTGATGCATATTTTATTACAGGCACAAATGTAGTATCAACTGGCCCTTGTAAAGAATCTATTAGAATCGTATTCTTTTCTCCATCAGTATCTTTAACGCTAGTCAAAATATATTTTTTATTATACCACGGTAAATTACCAACATCTTTTTTAGCTATTTCAAGCCTGAACGGTAAAGAATCTGGATTAAAACCTTTAAGAGCGTAATCTATAACATAACCGCTTTCCTTTTCAGAAACAGACTTCAATAAGTAAACATCCGACTTTCCATCACTTACCAATGTTTTATCGTAAAAAGTAGCCACTTTTTCAAATTGACCAGTAGTGAATATTTCTTCTTCATCATTTGCACAAATGTACGATGCATAATCAACTCCTGACCCACCGAAAGATCCAGCATATAAATAATCTCCTAATGAATTTAATTTCCAAACAAATGCATTTTGAGATGTTGAACTATTCAACTTAAAAACTTTTGTTGAAGGGTCAAAATCAACTCCTTTACCATCGGTATCGAAAAAAGTACCTGTTATATAAACATTTAAATTTGAATCTAGGTAGATAGATTTTCCAAAATCTGTTTTCAGTCCTCCTGTATTTTTAACCCAAATAAGCTCACCATTTTCATTATATAATGACACAAAAATATCTTCTTTACCATTACTAATTATAGTCTTACTATTTTTTGAATCTCCAAAAACTACACTTCCTGAAATTTGACCTGTAATGGCTAATCTTTCTTTTGTCAAATATGAGTCAAAAATTATATCGTCATCTGTTGAACCTCCAATTTTTTTAACGAAAATAAAATCACCTGACGCATCTAATTTTAATATAAAACAATCTTGAGTGTAAAATGAAGTATTCGGCTTTTTTTCAGATGACAATATTGTATCTTTTGACGTAGATGGATTAAAATCAATTTTTTCTCCTGCAAAACTTCCGACAAAAATTAGATTTCCTTTTGCATCTATTGAAGAACTATAAGGTTTTACCTTATTAAGGTCTCCGATTTTCTTAGACCAAACCAAATCTGATCCATCAATTTTTAAATTTGCAAAAACTACTGATCCATTTGCTTCCTGATTTAATATAGAACCTGTAAAAATTCCAGAAAAATATATACCAGATTGATTTACACTTAAAGAAGTAATTTTATCATTATTTATACCGCCGTAAGCTTTCGCCCACATTACAGTTCCAGAAGTATCCAAAACAGCCAAGAAAGCATCTAGTTTACCATTTGAATTCAATTGTACACCATCTAATTTTATTGATTTACTAAATTGACCAGCAATGAATAATTTATTATCAAGATATTTAACATGAGTAATTCGATCTATTGAATCACCACCAAATTGTTTTCCCCAAACGAATTCACCAAAGGGACTTGTTTTCTGAATATAAAAATCGCTGAAACCTTTGGATGTGAAATTATTTTTATTTATAGTGTCTTGATTTAAATCAATTTCTCCATAAAAAACACCAGAAGTGTATACGTAACCAGATTTATCAATTTGTATACTAGAAGATGAATCTGAATCAGAACCACCAATTCTTCCTTTCCAATCAAATTTTTGAGCATAAACTCCAACAGAAAGAAAAAGGACTATGCATAAACTTAAAAACTTCATAAAAAAAACTTAAATAATGATAAATATAACAATTGAAAATATAAACTTCTAATTTTTTATTTTAAGAAATTTCTTTTTGTAAGAAGATTCTGACTTAAAAACTTTTCCGTTAATATATAATTTTGATTCTGAATTCATTTTCAATAATTTGATTTTATTTTGATAGTTTTTCTGTACCCTTTCCAGATTTACTAATTTAAAATCTTTATTTACGTAATAGATATCATTGTTACTTTTAACAATGATATCACTACTATTTCCCACTCTAGCTACATAAGATTGATTTAATAAATTAAATCGCTTAAGCTGAATATATATAACAAATACAATTGAAAAACTACAAGTAATATATAATAATCTACGATTTTTAGATTGTAGCACATAATAAAATAATAGTATCAAAATCACATATACAACAAAATCAAATTGTTTAAAATCAAATTGTTTTGAAACAGAAAAAGGGAGCGCATCAAAAAAACAAACAATTGAAATCATAGATTTAATAATGAATGAAAGCAAAAATCCTATAAAAGATTTACAAATCAATGAGAAAGATAAAACATAAAAAGCTATGCCTAACAATATAATTAGAAACGAAAATGGCACTAAAAATAGATTCGCAAAAGTGAAATAATTAGGAAATTGATGAAAATTATAAAGTATTATTGGCAAACAAGTTAGCTGAGCACTAAAACCTAACATTAATGGTAAATAAAAATAATTAAGAAATTTATTTTTAACTATGTAAATACCTTTTAAATATGTAAAAAACAGGTATATACCTGTCAAAGCTGCGTACGTCAATTGGAATCCTAAATCAAATAAATAATTCGTATCAAATATTAAAAGAATTAGTGCGGATAATGACATTAACATCAATTCATTTCTTCTCTTTTCTAATAAATCACTATAAAAAATCAAAGAAAAAACAATTACACTTCTCAAAATGGAAGGCGAAAAACCAGTTAAATAGGCATACATCCAAACAAAAATAATTGAAATAATTGTGGCTATTCTTTTATCAATCCAAGCGTTGAAAAAACGAAGAAGAAATAGTATGATCGAGAATAAAATTCCTACATGCAAACCCGACACTGCCAAAATATGTATAGTTCCTGTATTAGAAAATGCTCCCAATACATAATCACTCACACCATCTCTATCACCCCATAAAAAAGCTTTACAAACTTCTAATTCCTGTCCGTTCAGATAATTTTCTAATTGATGATTTAACTTTTTTCGAATTTCATAAGAGCTAAAATTATTTTTATAAAGGCTAATAACCTTTGAATTATGTTTATCAATAAAAATATATCCTATTACACCTTTTCTTAAATTATACTTACCATAATCAAAATCCCATGGATTATTGTAAAATTCAAATTGTTTAATTCTAGCCTTGAAATAAATTAAATCCCCTGCTTTAGCATCTAATTTTGAAACGTTAACATAAGATAAAACTTTAAAATCAACAGGAATAAACTTATTACCCTTTTTAATTTTATCTACTTTAATGTCAAATTTCAACTTTCCTGAATTTGTATATGACACTGATTTAATTTCACCCTTGTAGAAGTTGTCAGTATTTAAATATTTTTTACTATCAGTTATTGAAGTATTGTAATTTGAATGATTAAAAAACCCGAGCAAAATCAGAAATGAAAATGAAAAAAAAATAATTGTAAATTGTTTAAATCTTGATAAAAATTTAATTGATAATAGACTACCTACAATTAACAATATAAAAACTGTAATGATAGTATAATCAGATATTTTTATTTTGTCTGCAAGAAAAATCCCTAAACAAAAAAATAAAGTAAAAAGAGTAATTATATTACGACTGAGATTCACAATAAAAATTAAAGTACTTTGTTATTCAAAACATAAAATAAAAAAAATGGAAACATTATATTTGTCGCAAAAATAATTAAAATGATAAAAGTTACTCTTCCTGATGGTGCAGTAAAAGAATTTGAAATTGGAACTACAGCTTTGGATGTAGCTAAAAATATATCCGAAGGGTTAGCTCGAAATGTATTAGCAGCGCGAGTTAATAATGAAGTTATAGATGCTTTTAGAGCTTTACCTGAAAATTGTACTTTAAGTTTGCTAACATGGAATGATGTTGAAGGTAAATCAACCATGTGGCATTCATCTGCGCATTTAATGGCTGAAGCATTAGAATTTTATTACCCAGGAATTAAACTTGCTATAGGCCCCCCTGTACAGAATGGATTTTATTATGATATTGACTTTTTAGAATATTCTTTTAAAGAAGAAGACTTAGAAAAGATAGAGCTAAAAATGAAAGAGCTCGCTAAAGAGAAATTAGCATTTATAAGGAAAGATATTTCAAAAAAAGATGCGATTGAATATTTTACTGAGAAAAAAGATCCGTATAAACTAGAGTTGCTTGAAAACTTAGAAGATGGAAACATTACTTTTTATACTCAAGGGAATTTCACAGATTTATGTAGAGGGCCTCACATTCCAGATACAAGTCACATTAAAGCGGTTAAATTAACTTCAATTGCAGGAGCTTATTGGCGAGGTGATGAAAAAAACAAACAATTAACTAGAATTTACGGAATAACATTTCCAAAACAATCAGAATTAACCGAATACTTAGAAAAGGTTGAAGAAGCTAAAAGAAGAGACCATCGAAAAGTAGGTAAAGAACTTGAATTATTTACATTTTCTCAAAGAGTTGGACAAGGATTACCATTATGGTTACCAAAAGGTGCTGCTTTAAGAGAAAGACTTGAAAATTTTCTAAAACGTGCACAACGTAATTCTGGATACGATCAAGTAATTACACCACATATCGGTAGTAAAGAACTATATGTATGTTCCGGACACTATGAAAAATATGGAGCAGATTCATTCCAACCTATTAAAACACCGGATGCCTCAGAAGAGTTTTTATTAAAACCGATGAATTGTCCTCATCACTGCGAAATATTTAAATCAAAACCAAGATCATACAAAGAACTACCTGCTCGTTTTGCAGAATTCGGAACTGTATATAGATATGAACAGAGCGGTGAGCTACATGGATTAACAAGAGTAAGAGGTTTTACGCAAGATGATGCACATATATTTTGCACACAAGATCAAGTAAAAGAAGAATTTAAAAAAGTAATTGATTTAGTTCTATATATTTTTAAAACTCTAAAATTCGACAACTTTAAAGCTCAGATTTCACTTAGAGATCCAGAAAACCCATCAAAGTATATTGGCTCTGATGAAAATTGGAATAAAGCTGAGAATGCAATTATAGAGGCTGCAAAAGAAAAGAACTTACCTACAGTTGTTGAATACGGTGAAGCTGCATTCTATGGTCCAAAATTAGATTTTATGGTTCAAGATGCTCTTGGTAGAGAATGGCAATTAGGTACAATACAAGTCGATTACAATTTACCGGAACGTTTCGAATTAGAGTATACAGGAAGTGATAACCAGAAACACCGTCCTGTTATGATACACAGAGCCCCATTTGGATCAATGGAAAGATTTGTTGCTGTTTTATTAGAACATTGTGCTGGTGATTTCCCACTTTGGTTGACTACTGATCAAGTAAGTATTTTACCAATTAGTGAGAAGTACAACGAGTACGCAGAAAAAGTTTCTAAATTCCTAAATAATTACGATATTCGTGCTTTCGTTGACGATCGAAATGAAAAAATAGGTAAGAAGATTCGTGAATCTGAGTTAAAAAAAATACCTTTTATGCTAATAGTTGGAGAAAAAGAAATGGAAAACAATGAAGTTTCTGTAAGACAAAGAGCGAAAGGAGATTTAGGTTCATTAAGTCTTGAAAACTTCATCAAAACTGTCAATGAAGCAATAAACGAAGAACTTTCAAACAATTCTAAATAACTGAATGAGAAAAGAGCCAAGAAAAAAAATGGGTCCTGCTCAAGAAGAGCAACAACACAAAATCAATAACGGTATATCAGCTAGAGAAATCCGTTTAGTACTAGAAGGTGAAGAACCTAAAGTTATGTCTACATCTGAAGCATTAAGATTAGCTGAAGAACAAGAAATGGATTTAGTTGAAATTTCACCAAATGCTGTCCCTCCTGTTTGTAAAATAATGGATTACAGAAAATTCCTATACAACCAGAAGAAAAAACAAAAGGAATTAAAGGCCAAACAAACTAAAGTTATTGTTAAGGAAATAAGATTTGGACCTAATACTGATGAACACGATTTCCAATTTAAATTAGCTCACGCTAAAAAGTTTTTAGAAGAGGGTTCTAAAGTGAAAGCGTATGTTTTCTTTAGAGGAAGAACTATTGTTTTTAAAGATCGTGGGGAAATATTATTGCTTAGGTTTGCTCAAGAAATTGGAGAAATTGGAGTTTTAGAATCAATGCCTAAATTAGAAGGTAAAAAAATGATCATTATGATCAACCCTAAAAAGGGAAATAAATAAGGATTTGATATAGAAAGATAAACTAAAAAAGAAAAGAAATGCCAAAAATGAAAACTAAATCCAGTGCGAAAAAGAGATTTACGATCACTGGAAGTGGCAAAATTAAAAGAAAGCATGCTTTCAAAAGCCACATATTAACAAAGAAAACAACAAAACAAAAAAGAAATTTGACTCATGCAGGATTAGTTCATACTTCTGATGAATCAAATATCAAATTACAATTGTGCATGAAGTAATTCATCACAGGTTCTAATGTTTAACCCAGTACTGAAGTAAACAAGCTATCTGAAAAAGTGATACACTTCATATTAAAAAACTAAATTTATGCCTAGATCGGTAAATCACGTAGCTTCAAGAGCTAGAAGAAAAGCAGTATTAAAATTAGCCAAAGGTTACTTTGGTAGAAGAAAAAACGTTTGGACAGTTGCAAAAAACGCAGTTGAAAAAGGGTTAAATTACGCCTATGAAGGTCGTAAACAAAAGAAAAGAAATTTCCGTTCTTTATGGATTGCTCGTATTAATGCAGGTTCTCGTCAACATGGAATGAGCTACTCACAATTTATGGGTGCTCTTCACAAAAGTGGTATTGAATTAAATCGCAAAGTTTTGGCTGATTTAGCTTTAAACCATCCTGAAGCTTTCAAAGCTGTTGTTGATGCTGTAAACAAATAATAGTAATCTTATCCTTTCTATATCATGAAAAAGGAGGCTTTCGCCTCCTTTTTTAGTTTAAATATTATCCTTTGTTTTTTCTATCATATTAGCTAAAAAATCTCTTGCTCTAAATAATTGAGCTTTCACTGTACCCAAGGGGAGATTTAACCGTTCAGAAATTTCTTCATAACTTAATTCATCAAAATACCTTAATTCAACTAATTCTCTATAACGAGGCTTTAACTTTGTAACTAAATCTCTCATTAATTTAACCTTCTGATTATAGATAACAGCCTCTTCAGGATTATGTATATCAGCACTTTTATCGAAATAAATAATCTCTCCATCTTCAGTAGTATAACCAGTATCCATAGACGTCACCTTAATTCTTTTCTTTCTGATAAAGTCTATACAGTTATTTGATGCGATTTTAAAAAGCCAAGTACTAAAAGCGTAACTCGGAGAATATTGATCCAATCTACTAAAAGCTTTCCCAAAAGCTTCAATTGTTAAATCGTCAGCATCATCTTGATTTTTGACCATTTTAAACATCATAAAATAGATTGAGTCACGATATCGATCCATTAATTGAGCATATGCCTGTTGACTACCATTTTTAGCTGCTTCAAGTAAAATTAAATCAGCCTTTGCCTTATCAGATAAATTATCTCCTACTTCCATTTATTATTTTTAAAATCAGAAGTATAAAATAAAATCGGTAAGATGATTATATACACCAAATCCAACAACGGCAACCACTTTATTAAATCATTCTGTTTCAACTTATTAAAACAAAAACCTAAAACAAGCCACTTTATTAGAACTAGTGAAACAAATACCAATAACGATATCATTCTATATTCTGAATCGAACATCAAAGAAACAAAAGAAATGACTGTAAAAATCATAGTTAAAGGATATATTCCTAACATTATTTTTTTAATAACACTATAATTTGTTGATGTAGTAAAATGACGTGTTTTCTGTAAAAACCATTCATAAAAAGTTGTTTTAGGTTCCGATTCAATAAATGAATCTTCATGGATCACAATCTGATAGTCTGCAGTTGTTGAAACTTCTTGAACAAAAAGATCATCATCACCAGAGCTTAAAGCGTAATGCGATTTAAAACCATTAACGGATTTAAATAACGTCTTTGTATATGCCAAATTTCTACCAACTCCCATATATGGAATTTTAGCAAGTGCAAATGAGAAATAATTAATTGCAATAAATATTGTATCAAACCGAATTATTTTATTTAAAAACCCACTTTTTATACTGTAAGGACTAAAACCTAACACTAAGTCTTTTTGATATACAAATGATGTCGCCATCTGAATTAACCAAAAGGATGATATTGGTTTACAATCTGCATCTGTAAATATTAAATGTTCATTTTTAGCAGATTTAATTCCTAGGGTAATTGGTAATTTTTTTCCAACTCTAATATGTTTACTTTTCTCTATTTCAACAACCTTTAAATTTGGATATTTCATTTTATAAGCGTTCAAAATATGATATGACTCATCTATAGACTGATGATTCACAACAATAACTTCAAAATCAGGATAATCTTGTTCCAAAATATAGGGTAAATTATTAAACAAATTATCAGATTCATTTCGTGCCGCAATAATTATTGAAACTGGAGGTAACTTATTTATAATTTCTTCTTTTGGCGTTCTAATCTTAAAAAAGATTAATCTCAAATAAAAAAATAATATAAATAAAAAATGAAAAAAAATACTCCCTAAAAAAAACAGGAATAAATAAAAAATAAAATTTATCTCAAATTCAGGTAAAAAACGCATCTACTTTTCGTTTAAGCAAAAAAATCAATATTAGCTGATTTATTAAATACGACTATCTTTGCACAATTAAAAAGCAAATATATGCATTTTGAACTTCTTCATACCGATTCAAAAACAAAAGCTAGAGTGGGAAAGCTTCATACAGACCACGGAATTATTGAAACTCCAATATTTATGCCTGTAGGTACAGCAGGTACTGTCAAAGGAGTTCATCAACATGAATTAGATAAAGAAATTCACGCTGAAATAATATTAGGAAATACGTATCATTTATATTTAAGACCTGGAATTGATGTTATTAATAAAGCAGGTGGATTGCATAAGTTTATAAATTGGAAAAAGCCAATACTAACTGACAGTGGGGGTTACCAAGTATATTCGCTTTCAAACTCCAGAAAATTAAATGAACAAGGGGTAACATTCCAATCCCATATAAATGGGAGTTATCATACTTTTACTCCAGAAAAAGCTATTCAGATACAACGTAATATTGGAGCTGATATTATAATGGCTTTTGATGAATGTACTCCATATCCATGTGACTATCAATATGCTAAGAACTCAATGCATATGACACATCGTTGGTTAGATAGATGTATCGAAGAAATGAAAAAAAGTGAGCCTTTATATGATTATGACCAGGCTTTATTCCCTATCGTTCAAGGTAGTACATACAAAGATCTAAGAAAAGAATCAGCAGAAATGATTGCTTCAAAAAATGCAGTTGGAAATGCAATTGGTGGATTGTCTGTGGGTGAGCCGGACGATGAGTTATATGGAATGACCGATTTAGTTTGTTCTATTTTACCAAAAGACAAGCCTAGGTATTTAATGGGGGTTGGTACACCTGTTAACTTATTAGAATGTATAGCTATGGGTGTTGATATGTTTGATTGTGTAATGCCCACAAGAAATGCACGACACGGTTTATTATTTACTTCAGAAGGAACTATAAATATAAAAAACGAAAAATGGGAAAAAGACTTTTCCCCTATTGATATAAATGGAACATCTGCAGTAGATCATACATATTCAAAAGCATATTTACGTCATCTCATAAAATCAAAAGAATATCTAGGTGTACAAATTGCATCAATACATAATTTAGCATTTTATTTAAAATTAATGAAAGATGCCCGTGAGAAAATACTTGATGGGTCTTTTTCGAGCTGGAAAGACTCAATGGTTAAAAAACTTAATGTGCGTTTGTAATGAAGCTATCAATTCTTGACAGATATATCATTAAAAAATTTCTCTCAACCTATTTTTTTATGTTGGGAATAATTATGTTGTTGTCAATGGTTTTTGATATTTCTGCTAGACTAAGTGAATTCATAGATAATAATGCTCCTTTAAGTGAAATAATTTTTGAATATTACCTAAATTTCTTAATCTATTATGGGAATACATTCTCTTCACTCATAATTTTCATTGCAGTAATTTGGTTTACCGCAAAAATGGCTCAAGAATCTGAAATTATACCTATGATTTTTAGTGGCAGACCATTTATTAGAATTATGCGACCTTATATGATTGCTGCTTCATTTTTAACAATATTATCAATTATTCTCAACTTATATATATTGCCTATTTCTAATAAAAAAAGATTAGGTTTTGAAGAGAAATACTATAGAGAAAGAATTTCTATAGATAATTATCATGCCGAATTAAAAAATAACACTTATGTATATTACTCAAATTACAATAGTGAAGATAATTTATTTTATGACTTCAATCTTGAACAATGGAATTCAGCAAACAAACCAACTTTATATATTAGAGCAAAAAATATTCAAAGAATTGACTCAATAAACAAATGGAGATTAATTGATTGTTATATAAGAAAAATAGAAACAACTAATGAAAATTTAAAATTTCATAATCAGATAGATACAAACTTATCATTTAATGTTTCAGATATTGCACAACGTGATAATCGTTCTGAAATGATGACACAAAATGAATTAATCGAATATATAAAAAAGGAAGAATCAAAAGGATCACCAAATATCCCTTTGTATAAGATTACATTATATGAGAGAACATCCCTACCCTTTGCTACTTACATTTTAACAATAATTGGAGTTGCCGTATCAAGTAGAAAAAAACGAGGCGGAATTGGTTTAAATATTGCTATTGGTTTAGGATTCGTTTTTGTATACATATTTGCTATGAAAGTTATGAATGTTGCCGCATTAAAAGTTGGTTTTCCGCCAATATTTGCAGTTTGGATTCCTAATATTATATTTGCTATTATTGCATCGTTATTATACAAATTAGCCCCTAAATAATTATGTTTGGATTTAATCAAAATGAATTGTTTAAACAAATTCAAGAAGCTTCTGAAATAAGTAAAAAAAAGTTATCAGAAAAAATAGTAACTGGAGAATCAGGTGGTGGTTTAATCAGAATTGAATTGGATGGTAATCGAGAATTTAAATCTTTTACTTTAAACACATCTTTAGACTTAATTGATAAAGAAGATTTAGAAGATTTAATTTCAGTAGCTTTAAAAAGAGCGTTAGATGAAGCAAATAAATTAAATGAAGAAGAAATGTCTAAATCTGCATTAAATTTTTTACCTAAATTTTAAAAATGCAAAAAAAAGAACTTAGAAAAATCTATTTAAAAAAAAGATTGGTTAAATCTAATCAAGAAATTGAAAAATTAAGTTCTGAAATAATCCATCTTTTTCTAAATCATTTCAATACAAAAAACAAAAAAATTTGCAGCTTTTTACCAATAGACTCTAAAAACGAAATAAATACATTTCTTTTTTTCGATTATATACATCAATACAACTATGAAATTTATACAACTAAATGGAATATCGAATCTAACGAATTAAAAATATACCCTTTAAACAATAAAAACGAGATAAAATTAAATGAATATAATATACCTGAACCTTTAAATGATAATGAAATAATAGAAATCAATAATATTGATTATGTAATCATACCATTATTAATTTTCGATAAAAATGGAGATCGAGTTGGCTACGGTAAAGGTGTATATGATTTGTTTTTAAAAAAATTCAACAGAAATAAAACCAAATTTGTTGGATTATGTTTTTTTGATCCGATTGAACAAATAGAAGATCGTTATTCTGAAGATATAAAATTATCTTATTGTATTACACCTGATAAAGTGTATAATTTTGAAAAACAACACTAAAAATCAAGGTAAATTTCACCTACTTATCATATTTACAATTCCTACATTGTTAGTTTTGATTTTTTTAATAAAAAATCTTATAATCACATTAT
>CANHVK010000043.1 GCA_947464135.1 Flavobacteriia bacterium
ATAGATCAACAAATGCATCTGCAGAATCTTTCAATGCAAAAATCAAAGCCTTCAGAGCTCAATTTAGAGGTGTCAAATCTAAATCATTTTTCTTGTATCGATTAACGAAAATTTATGCATAGTCCCCACGTTTTGGGATTGATCCACAATATCTAGTGAGATTGAAAAACTAATTGATAATCAATAAAAAAGCCCAGTATAAACCGGGCTAAAACTTTAAGCGGAGAGTGAGGGATTCGAACCCCCGGTACCTCTCGGTACAACGGTTTTCAAGACCGCCGCAATCGACCACTCTGCCAACTCTCCGATACAAAAGTAGTAATAATTTCTTAACCTGCAAGTGTTTTATTATTTTTATTCATTTTCTTGTTTTTTCTCTATATTTAAAATAACTTAATACTTTAATTTTTCTTAAGTTATGTATTTTTTGACTTCTATAATATTGTTTCTTTTTTTGACTTTTAATGTTATTTCACAAACAATAAATCCACTTTCACAATTAGATGGTGAAATTATTTCATATTTTCCTAATGGTCAATTAATGGAAAAGGGTTTTGTTATTAACACAAAGAAAAATGGAGAGTTTTTACAGTATTTCCAAAATGGTCAAATGAAATTAAAATCATTTTATATAGATGGTGAACTTTCAAATGAATATATTTCTTATTTCGATAATGGGAATATAAAGTCAAGATGTTTTTATAAGATGGGTAAAATTGATGGTCAGTTTATTTCCTATTTTGAAGATGGTTCAATGCATGAGAGCTATAATTATATTTCAAATATGTTGGTTGGTGATTTTATATCCTATTTCCCGAATGGTAATATTAATGTAAAGGGAAAGTTTAAGGATGGTTTTAAAACAGACGAATGGATTACTTATTTTTTGAGTGGACAGGTTGATAAAATTGTAAATTATAAAAATGATTTAAAACATGGAAAATATGAATCATTTTATGAAACAGGAAACAAAAAAGAATATTGTAATTATATAAAAGATACTTTTAATGGAGTTTTTATAAATTATCACCCAAATGGTAAAATCAAATTAGAAACTAATTACGTAAATGGTTTATTAAATGGTTCTTATATTTCATATTCCTTTGTTGGTGATTATCTTTTACAAACACAATTTAAAGATGGTAAAGAATACGGAATAAGAACTGATTATATTGATTCTAATAGAGTTTTAAGTAGAGTGAAATTTTTAGATGGTTTAAAAGATGATATTGCTACTTATTATTACCCAAATGGTAATATTTATTTAAAGGGAAAATTTTTAAATAATCTTAAAACAGGTGATTGGATTGAATATTTTGATAATGGTATAGTGTCTAAAATACATCCTTATCTAAATGGAAAATTAAATGGTTTGTCAGTAGATTATTATAATGATGGTAAATTAGAAGAAAAGGGTAATTATAGTGATGGATTAAAAGATGGTGTTTGGAAAATATATTTTTACTATAAAGATGATGTATTTGAGTCTGTTGGTACTTTTAAAAATGGTATTAAACTAGATGATTGGGAGACTTATAAAATAAAAAGTGTTGAAGAATAAATTAATTTTTTGAAAATAATCTTAAGTTAAGTTTCGAAAATGAGTTTATTTTTTTAAAATACTTTGCCCATAAAATATTCCCTTTATATAATCCTATTCGGTTGAACTTAGTACTCTCTTGTTTTATTTTATTTCTTTTATTAAGCATTTTGAAGAAAAGTTTATAAAACGAAAAATGAGCTTTTATTACTGATATTGTATGTTTAGGACTCCCTTGTATTAAAAATAATATTCCTGCAATTCCATCTAATAAAAGTCTTTTGAATATTTTAAAGAAGTAAAAACCTTCGTGATTTTTTAGAATCATAAAAAGGCTATTTCTAAAATTTAAATAAGTTTTAAATGGAGACATATAGTTTAGTGTACCACCTCCAACATGATATACAATTGAGTTAGGATTAACATATATTTTGTAATTTCTTTTTTTTAGTCTCCAGCATAAATCTATCTCTTCCATATGGGCAAAAAAATCTTCATCGAAACCTCCTAATTTATGAAATACATCCGCTTTTATTAAAAGACATGCACCACTAGCCCAAAATATTTCTTGAACAAAATCATATTGATTATTGTCAATTTCTGTATTTTCTAAAATTCTTCCTCTACAAAATGGATAGTAGTTTTTATCTAAAAATCCACCGCAAGCCCCAGCATGTTCGAATCTATTTTTTTGATCAAAAGATAAAATTTTTGGTTGACAAGCAACAACATTATCTATTTTTAAACTTTCAACAAGTGGATCTAACCAACCCTCTGTTACTTCAATGTCACTGTTCAATAATAGATAGTATTTTGAGTTAACTTTTTTTAATGCATCATTATATCCTTTGGCAAATCCACCATTAGATTCGTTAATTATTATTTTGATCGATGAATAATTTTCTTTAAGAAATTGAATACTATCATCTGATGATTGATTGTCAGCAATAATTATTTCAGCATTTGGACTAAATTGAATTACTTTCGGTAAAAATTTTTCTAAGAATGTTTTACCGTTCCAATTTAAAATAACTACAGCAACTTCTTTTGTCATCAGTATTGATTATAAACGTCTCTACTTTGTCCTCCAAAGTGATCAAAACCACCTTCTAAAGGATCATCAACATTTATGGTAGAATTGTTTCTTTTAGTAAGAAATCCTGGCCATTTGAAATTTTTAATTTCACCCAACATATCACTGTGTAAAAGCCTATAGTTGTTTCCAACAATATCAGGGTTATAAAACACAAATCTTTTATTTGAGAAATTTTTAATTTTATCATATTGCCAAATTTCATAAGGGTACTCAGAAGGTGAAGTTTCTTTCGATTTAATTGCTGTAGGAGGGCCATATTTTAAATATACCCGACCTCTTTCAGTTTCAAACCCATGAACATTATGAGTTTTGTATAACTTTTCAATTAAAATAACTTGTCTTTTATAATTTATCCATTCATCAAATGGATTGTTTGTTGATGCTGTTTTTATCCAGAACTGTTCAATAAAGTTTCTAATTTTTGTTGTATCAACTTCTTTTAATATTTTAAGTAATATTTTTTGATCATCATTATACATTATTGGCATTAAACTTTTTGCAAAGAAAAATAGACTATCATTTGTTAGGCTTTTATGGAAATTAGGATCCAAAATTTTATTTTTATAATCTTGCTCTAAAGGATTTTCATTTAGTCTGTAAAAATCAAAATTGCTCTTTTTTAAATTGCCAGATTCTGAGATGTTTAAGGTATAACTACCGGTTGGAATGTTTCTTATGTCAATAGTATGAATTAAAGGTGTTAGACTTCCTTTAATCACTATTGAAGAATCATTAAAACTATATATTTCTTTATTTGTTTCACTATTTCTAATTTCATATTTTATTATAATATTTTGATTTATATTTCTTTTGTTATATACTTCAAAATAAATAGGTAGATTATTACATTCTGATGATATGTAATTTCCTAAATGAGGAAACACATCAAATCCATATTTTGAAAATTGGTTTCTTGTTTTAGTTTTAACAATAAAATCAGCAATTTGAATATTTGAAATAGTTAAATCCGAGTTTTCATCTGTTTTGATTTCAAACAATAGAATATTGCTAGTAGGTTCTAACATTTTTTTATTGTTTAAATCCAAGTAATCAACTTTTATTTTATAACTACCTGGTTTTAATGGTATTGTTTTAATACAGTACAAATCATTATATATACTGTCAATTATTTCTGTGGAAAAAATTGTATCTGTATATTGGGTGTAAATAGAATCTCCTTTATAAATTGAGTAGTTAATTTTGACTTTTGCTTGAAGATGAAAATTTTTATTTTCAAGATATTCTAAACTATTGGCATTAATCTTATTAAAAACTTCGATATAATTTTCTTGTTTAGTAGTCTGAAATTTTTTTATATCTAAATACGCTCTCAAAGAATTTTGAGAAAAAACAGCATTGAAGCAAATGAAAAATGTGAATAGTAGTTTTATTCTTTTCATTAAAAAATCTATTTGATGTAAAAATACTTAAAATTGATTATTTCTGTGCTTCTATTTTTTTGATTTCATCTCTAATTCTTGCCGCTTCGATAAAATCAAGGTTTTTTGCAGAAGTTTCCATCTCTTTTTTTAATTTTTTAATCAAATCTTCTGAATTCATTTTACCATATTCGTTCTCTCTTTCTGCTGCTTGTGCAATATTTTTTTCGTCTGTAATTTTATAGTTATTCGATAATGCAACTGTAGTAGATTCTAAAATTTGTTCTTTTGTTTTTGAAAGCCCACGAGGTATGATTCCATTCTCTTGATTATAATCCATTTGTAAATTTCTTCGACGAGCTGTTTCATCTATTGTTTTTTGCATCGATTGAGTAATTTTATCTGCATACATAATCACAAATCCATTTACATTTCTCGCTGCTCTACCAACTGTTTGAACAAGGGAACGCACATCTCTTAAGAAACCTTCCTTATCAGCATCAATGATTGCAACTAATGAAACTTCAGGTAAATCCAATCCTTCGCGAAGTAAATTAACACCTATTAACACATCGAAATTCCCTAAACGTAAGTCACGAAGTATCTCTACTCGTTCGATGGTATCAATATCACTATGTATATATCTACAAGGTATTCCAATTTTATCAAGGTATTTTTGAAGTTCTTCAGCCATTCTTTTTGTTAACGTTGTAACAAGTGTTCTTTCATTCAGTTTTATTCTATTTTGAATTTCTTCTATTAAGTTATCAATTTGATTTAATGAAGGCCTAACTTCAATAATTGGGTCTAGTAAACCTGTAGGTCGTATTAATTGTTCTACAACTACTCCTTCTGATTTTTGGAGTTCGTAGTCTGCAGGTGTTGCAGATACGTAAATGAGTTGGTTTGTTATTTGTTCAAATTCTTCAAATTTCAATGGTCTATTATCAATTGCTGCCTGGAGTCTAAAACCATAGTCGACTAAGTTTATTTTTCTAGCTCTATCTCCACCATACATTGCTTTTATCTGAGGTATAGTTACGTGACTTTCATCGATTATCATCAAATAATCTTTCGGGAAATAATCTAATAAACAGAATGGCCTTGTTCCTGGTGCGCGTTGATCGAAGTAACGTGAATAGTTTTCAATACCTGAGCAATAGCCTAGTTCTCTGATCATTTCTAAATCATATGAAACTCGTTCTTCTAATCTTTTTGCTTCTAAAATTTTACCTTCTTTTTTAAACGAAGCAACCTGTGTTACCATGTCTTCACCGATTTGATCGAGAGCTCTATGTATCGTTTCAGGACTTGTTACAAAAATATTTGCTGGATATAAATTGATTTCTTCTAACGTTTCTATTTTTTTAGCTGAAACAGGATCGATGGAAAAGATACTTTCAATTTCATCTCCCCAAAAGTCAAATCGAATAGCGTAATCTGCATATGCTAAAAAAACGTCGATGGTATCTCCTTTGACCCTGAATGTTCCGCGTTTGAAATCATCAATTGCTCTTGAATATAGATTTTCTACTAAACGAAGAAGAAATTTATTTCGAGAATAATTAGTCCCCTTTTTTAGATGTAAAATACTTTTTTCAAACTCGTTGGGATTTCCAATACCATACAGGCAAGATACTGATGAGATCACTATTACGTCTTTTCTTCCAGAAAGTAGGGCAGAGGTTGCAGATAAACGTAATTTTTCTAATTCTTCATTTATTGCAAGATCCTTCTCTATGTATGTATCGGTAACAGGTAAATATGCTTCTGGTTGATAATAATCGTAATAAGAAACAAAATATTCAACTGCATTATTAGGAAAAAATTGTTTAAACTCTCCATACAACTGAGCAGCAAGTGTTTTATTATGAGAAAGAATTAATGTAGGTTTATTAATTTCCTGAATCACGTTTGCAACGGTAAAGGTTTTTCCACTACCTGTTACACCCAATAACGTTTGAAATGGAATTTCTTGCTTTACCCCTGATACAAGCTGTTTGATTGCTGTTGGCTGATCACCCGTTGGTTGAAATTCTGAAACTAATTGAAAATCCATACGTGTAAAAATACGATTTTGTATGGATTTTCAGTAGTTGATTATTTGTTTTGGTTTTTTAATTCTCCTAAGGTGTAGAAGAATACAAGTCCATATCCAATTGCTAACATTAAATGGAAAGGAACCATACCTAAATCTCCATAAGTTGCTCTGTTGATTGCTGTAAATCCAAACAATAACATTAGTAACCCTTCAGCAATTGTTAACAGAGAAATACTTTTTTTATCGTATTTATTTCCTTTAAATTCATTTTTCTTTGCGACATTAAATTTAGGGGTTCTAACAAAAGAACTTTTGATCCCTAAATATCCTTCTAAAACAGCTACGGTGTTACTCAATGATAATCCCATAGATACGACTAAAAATTGTACAAATCTCCCGAAAAACTTAAAGAAAGAAGTGATTTTATTTTCAGTTTTATCTCTATAGGATAACCAATAATAGTACATTAAAAATAAAGTACTTGTAATAAAAATTGAACCGAATTTAATGAACAAGTTTAAGTCACTGAAACTGTCTTTGATATGTAATACAGGTAAACTTAAAAGCGATAATGTTAATATGAATAAGAAAACGGAAGAGTTGAACAAATGAGAAAGTGCATGGATTTTGTCTCCTAACTTTACATTTTCAGCTTTAACTATTCGTTTTCTCATTTTAATAAAACACTCTGCACCACCTTTCATCCATCTGTGTTGTTGGTTTTTTAAGGCAGACATTGTGATTGGTAATTCAGCAGGAGAAATTACATTTTCCAAGTATTTGAATTTCCAACCTTTAATTTGTGCTCTATAACTTAAGTCTAAATCTTCTGTTAAGGTATCATGTTCCCAACCACCAGCAGCTTCAATACAAGTCTTTCTCCAAATACCAGCGGTTCCATTAAAGTTGATATAATGACCAGAACTATTTCTACCACCTTGTTCGATAGCAAAGTGTCCATTTAATCCGAACGCTTGTAGTTCAGTAAGGATTGAATAATCTTTGTTCAAATGACCCCAACGAGTTTGAACTACTCCAATATTTGGATCTTGAAAAAATGGAATTGTTTTTAATAAAAAGTCTTGGTCAGGAACAAAATCTGAATCGAATATGGCAATAAATTCACCTTCAACTCTATCCATTGCAGCATCTAATGCACCTGCTTTGTATCCTGTTCTATCTACGCGGTGAATATGTTTTATATTTATACCTGTTGCTGCAATTTCAGCCACTTTTTTAGCAATCACTTCAACTGTTTCATCTGTTGAATCATCTAGTACTTGAATTTCTAATTTATCTTTAGGGTAGTTGAAAGCTGCAGTTGTTTCAATAATTCGTTCAGCAACATACAACTCATTGAACATTGGTAGTTGAATTGTAACCTTTGGAGCATTTGCTAAATCAAAATCTGGAGTTGTTTCTTCTGCTCTTTTCTTTCTTGTTTTTGCATAGGCAATTGACAGTGAAAGCTGTAAAACAGAATAAAAGAAAATTAATAACAAACAAATACCATAAACACTTAAAATGATTTTAGCTAAAAGGTGAGACCAATAATGTTCTTTTCCATTCCAATCTCCCCAATTAAACATCCAAGTAACTTTTAGTGATGCATTAAATGGCCTTTTTTCATCAAAAGTATAGTTGTTAGTATGTTCCTCTTTTAATGTAAACGAATTTAAGATTTTGCTTTCATAATCTTTATCAGTTACTTTTAATACATAAGTGCCAAAAGGAATGTTTTTAAAGTTGAAGAAACCATCTTCGTCAGTTTCAGTTTTAAATACTTTTTTAGTTTTAACGTTTTGAATTTGAATTTTTAATTCTTCTATTTCTCTACTTGTTTTTTGGTCAACAATCTTACCTCTAACTAGTTTTGTTGATTGCCCCAAAGAAATTGATGTAATCAAAACAAATAAAGCAGAAATTATAATTTTTGGCATAAATTTTGTTGTGTTAAAACGTTAATCTCATTTATGATTTTTCAATTCTGAAAAAAGGGCAAATATAGATTTAATTACGATAATTTAAAAGTAAGTAAACATTACATTTCCAAAAAGTAATACTTTTATCTTATTAATATTTTTTTCAATGAGAAACTCCTTTAAATTTTTACTAGTCTTTTTATTGGTTACAGATGTTTATTTTTCTCAAATAGCAAAAAATCCCAAGCTGGTTGTAGGTATTGTAGTGGATCAAATGTGTTATGATTATTTATACCGATTTCAACCTCGTTTTGGAAAAGATGGATTTGTAAAATTAATGCAAGAAGGGGTGAATTGTAGAAATACACATTTTAATTATATACCTACATATACTGCCCCTGGTCACGCAAGTATATACACAGGAACAACTCCATCTAATCATAAAATCATTGCCAATGATTGGTTTAACAGAAAAAGAAATGAAACTGTATATTGCGTGGATGATTCTTTAGGAAGATCTCCTTATAATTTAAAAGCTTTAACTATTACCGATCAATTAAAGTTGACCTATCCCAAGACGAAAATATACTCTGTTTCTTTGAAAGACCGAAGTGCCATACTTCCTGGTGGACATTTATCAGACGGAAGTTATTGGTATGACGATAAAAAAGGAGAGCTTACAACTAATGCCTATAATAGTATAAGTAAGATTGATTGGTTGAAAGATTTTAATAATAAAAAGTATGTAAAGAAAGCAATTGAAGTTGGATGGGTGCCTTTTTATAAAAATAGTACGTATGCTTCTTGGTATGCTGATTCATCTGTTTATGAACAGTCTGTTTTTAAGTCCAATTCATTTCCATATGTTTTAAAAAATAAATTTTCAGAAATGGAAGAAAATAAGTTGTTTACTTATTTACCTGCTGCAAATACCATGTTGACCGACTTTTCAATTGATTTGATTGAAAAGCAACAATTAGGAAAGGACGAAACAGCTGATTTTATAAGTTTAAGCTATTCTTCTACAGATATTTTAGGACATGCTTTTGGTCCGTATTCACACGAGCTTGAAGACATGTATTTACGATTGGATTTAGAAATTACTAGATTGCTAACACACCTTGAAAAAAATATTGGGAAAGATAATTTTGTACTTTTTTTAACAGCTGATCATGCTGTATTACCTGTCCCACAGATGTTGGTTGACTTGAAATTACCTGGGGGATACTTTTATTTAAATGATTTAGAATCAAAATTAAGACTGGATTTAAAAACTAGATTTAACTGTGATTTTATTCAAAAAATTATAAATAATAATATTTATGTAAATCGTTTGCTAATTGAGAAAAATAACATTGATTATGAAGGTGCTTTACAGTTTATCAAAAAAGAAGTCGAAAAATGGAATCATGTTTTTTCAGTATATACATCAACTGATATCCAAAAAGGCTTAGTCGTTGATAATTATTGGAGTAAAATGATAAGCAATGGATATGATCGAGAATTGAGTGGTGACGTTATTTTTATTTTAGATCCAGGGTTTTTGTCGAAAAAAGTAGTTGCTGAAGAAGAAAAAAAGGGAACATCTCATGGGAGTCCATTTGGATATGACACACAAGTTCCTTTATTGTTTTATGGGAAAAATATTAAACCTAAAGAAATTTACAGGCATATTGATATCATTGATATCGTACCTACATTAGCTCCAATGCTTAATATCTCACAACCTTCAACAACAACGGGACAACCGATTTTAGAAATATTAAATAATTAATTGATTTTCATCCTGATTCTCCATTCTTTAGGATAGAGATTATTGAATCTATTTCCCAGGTGTTTAATAAATCCTAGCACTTGGTTGTTATGAGTTATAAGACAGTATCCTTTTTCTCCGGTTAAGGAGAAGGTTTCACCTTTAAGGTATTGTAGTGCTTGTTGCTTGTTTAACTCAATTTTAGTAAGTTGGTTGTTTATCAAGATTGAGAAAGGGAGTAATTCGTGTGGTATAAATCCTTTTCTCGATATTTCACCAATTTCAGTACCGAAATGAATGATTTTAAGATTTTCTTTCAATTGAAAAAATAATTCTTGGAATTCTTTTTTAACTCCAAATAAATGTTCTTTGAACTGGAATATTTCTAATGGTGTGGTGTCAATAAATGCATTTAAAATCGTTGTCTCTTTGAAATTAGTAATTGTTTTATCGTTGATTTTTATTTTTTTTGAATTCAATGTTGTTTGTTCTCCCTTTTTTCGAATGACTGCAATGTAAAATCCTTCTGTATTTACTTTTGACGGTAGTCCGTAATTTCCTATCGCATTTCTTCCTTTGGGAAGTAAGTCCGTATCAATATTTATGATTTCTCCTCCTAATTCTTCTGTTATCCATTGAACATTTTCTTCATTTTCACTAGGGTTGAAAGTGCAGGTAGAATAAATTAAATAACCATTGCTTTTTAATGATTCCCAGCAATCAGCTACAATTCTTTTTTGTCTTGAAGCGCACAATTGCACATTTTCTTCCGACCATTCTGTTCTTGTTTTTGGGTCTTTTCTAAACATCCCCTCTCCAGAACACGGAGCGTCAACGACAATAAGGTCAAAAGTATGCTTAATTTTTCCGAAATCTTTAGGATCATTGTTTGTAACAATGTTATTATATGTTCCCCACTTTATGATATTTTCTTTTAATATTTGCGCCCTAGACTGTATCACTTCATTACTGACTAATAACCCTTTGTTGTTTAAAAAAGAAGAAATTAGAGTGCTCTTGCCTCCTGGCGCCGCGCATAAATCTAATACAATCGGTTCGTTTGGTATATCTAGTTTGTATAATACAAAATCCAAAAACATCGAACCTGTTTCTTGTGGGTAATAGCAACCTGCATGAAACAATGGATCAAGCGTAAAAATAGGTCTTTCAGTAAGATAGTATGCCTCATTACACCATGGTACTAAACTCATTCCTTCAAGTTCAACTTTTTGTTTGAAAGGATTTAATCGAATAGCTGTAGGAGAATTTGTGTTTAAAGCATTAAGTAAAATTTCGCCTTCTAAAAAAGAATCGTTTAATACTTTTGATTTAAATTTTTCAGGAAAATCGTGCATTATATTATCGTTGAAATGGGATTTTTGCACCAGCACTAACGCTTTGGTCTGTAAATAATCCATGTTTATACATATAATGGCCTGTAATTGCTATCATTCCTGCATTGTCTGTACAATATTGAAATTCTGGAATATAGGTGTTCCATTTGTATTTGTCACCAAGTTCTTTAAGTTTTTGACGAATACCAGAATTAGCAGAAACACCTCCAGCAATAGCAATTTCTTTGATTTTTAAATCATTACTAGCTTTAATTAATTTTTTAAACAAAATATCGATGATTGTGTGCTGAACAGATGCACATATATCATTCAAATGTTGATTAACAAAACCAGGTGTTTCTTTTTCTTTTTGTTGAAGAAAGTATAAAATGGAAGTTTTTAACCCACTAAAACTGTAATTATATCCTTGTATTTGAGGTTTTGAGAATTCAAAAGCTAGTGGGTTCCCTTCTTTTGCATATTTATCAATAAGTGGTCCGCCGGGATAAGGAAAACCAAGTAACTTAGCAGTTTTATCAAATGCTTCTCCTGCAGCGTCGTCGATTGTTGTTCCAATGATTTCCATTTCCAGATGGTCCTTAACTAAAACAATTTGTGTATGTCCACCAGAAATTGTGAGACATAAAAATGGAAATGTTGGAGTATTGTTAGATTGATTTGTAATAAAATGAGCTAAAACATGTCCGTGCATATGATTGACATCGATCAATGGAATGTTTTTAGCTAATGCAAATGCTTTTGCAAATGATGTTCCTACTACTAAAGAACCTAACAGACCTGGTCCTTTTGTAAATGCAATTGCATCAATATCATTTAAAGAAATTCCTGCATTTTGTATAGCAGTATCTACCACAGGAATAATATTTTGTTGGTGGGCACGAGAAGCCAATTCAGGAACAACACCACCATATTGTTTATGAATTTCTTGTCCAGCAACAACGTTTGATAAAATAGTTGTATCTTTGATAATTGCGGCCGAAGTATCATCGCAAGATGATTCTATGCCTAAGATGATGATCGATTTTTCTTTCAAGTCTTAAACAAAATAGGTTGGATGTCAAAGTTACTTAAATTATTAGGAAAAATAACGACCATTTCATTAGAATGGTTTTTAGTAGCTTTTATTTTGTTTGCATTTCTTGTGCGAACAAGTCCTGTTCAAACGTATTTAGCTCAGCGTGCAACATCCTACTTTTCTAAGGAATTAAAAACGAAGGTAAATATTGAACGCGTTTCAATTGTATTCTTTAATCGTTTAGTTTTAGATGGTGTAGATATCGAAGATAGAAAAGGAGACAAGATAGCGTACATGAAGTCGCTATTTGTTACCCTTAACGGAATTAATCAAATAAAGCGAGAAATTCGTTTACGACAATTAAAAATTGAAAGAGGGGTTTTTCATTTTAACCAAAATAATAAAGATGGGAAATTTAATTTTGATTTTATCATCGATTATTTTTCCAGTGGGAGCAAAACAAATGCTTCTCCTTACACAATAAAATTAGATCAGATTTCATTAAAAGGAGTTGATTTAAAATATGATGATTACCGAGTTGCTCAAAAAACGGATGAAATAGATTATGATCACATACATTTGAAAAAGCTTTATTTATTTGCAGATGATTTTTCTCTACATAGAGGTACTATAAAGGCTACAATAAATCATTTGTCTTTACAAGAAAAATGTGGATTAGAAATAAATCGTTTTGCTGGATATGTAAAAGTAAATGACACAGGAATCAGAGTGAAAGAGCTACGAACTAAAATTAATCGATCGGATGCTTACTTGCCTAAATTTCAAATGTTATTTTCAAGTTGGGATGATTTCCTTGAATTTGATGATAAAGTAAGGTTTGATGCTATTGTTGAAAATAGTAGTGTAAATATGAAAGACATTTGTTTTTTTGCATCGGAATTAAAGGGAATGGATCAAGTTTGTAAAGTGAGCGCTGTAGTTACGGAGCCACTTAAAAAAATGAATATTGATGATTTACATTTAGAATTTGGAAAAAATAGTTTGATTGAAGGAAAAGTAATCCTTCCTGATTTCAGAAATTTAAAAAAGTTAGATTATAATGAATATTTAACTTATGCTAAAATTAGCACAGATGATATTGAGAATTTTAAGTTTCCTGAAATTTCTGGTATAGATCCAATACAACTGAATGAATTCATTGATAAATTTTCATTTTTTGAATGTAAAAATCTTAAAGTTTCGGGAACAAATCAGAATAGTAATTTGTATGCCAAAAAAATTAAAACTGGTATTGGAGAATTTGATTTACTAGGTGGATTAAATATAAAGCATAACAATACTAGAGATTATTACCGATTTAAGTCCATAGATTCAAATTTTCAACAAATTAAGATTGATAGTCTTAACCTTGGTAAAATGTTTGATTTTAATTTGGTAGGAAAACTTGCTGGTAAAGTTGATGTTGATGGAACATTCGATTTTAAAGGAAATTTTGCTTTTAAAAACATTAAAGGAAATATAAGTCAGATAACAGTAAATAAGTATAAATATAAGTCCATCAAATTGGAAAAATTTAGTTTTAATGAAGATGAAATAAAAAGTAAATTTTCTTCACTAGATCCAAATGCTGAATTGAATTTTGATGGGAATATCTCTCTAAAAGATGATTATAATTTTGATTTTATTACAAGTGTAAAAAAAATTGATTTATATCAGACCAATTTCTCTCATGTTCCTAATTCAATTTTATCAGGTGACTTTAATATTGATCTTTCTGGAATTACAATGAATTCTTTACGTGGAGATATAAAAGCACAAGATATTTTGGTTACTCAGTCATATAAAAGTTTTAATATTAAACAGTTTGTAGGGGAATTAGATCGTTATAAAAGTAAAGATGAGTTAAAAATTAAGTCATCAATTTTTGATTTAAGTGTAGAAGGAGATTTTGATCTCAATTCAATGATTAATCAGGTAAATAATGGTGTAAATTCTGTTTTTCCTACTCTTTTGGGTAAAAATAAAGTATTAAAAAAAGATAGGAAATCAACACTTGAATATTCGTTACGAATAAATGATTCTCAATCTTTCTTAGAAATGTATTTTCCCCAATTGAAAATTTCAAAGGGAGCGAAGTTTAAAGGAGAAATTAATGATCAAAATATAGGATTAGATATTAATGCGAATTCATTTGAATATAAGGGCTTTGAATTTAGAGATTTACAATTGAAAAGTAATTTGTTGGATGGGGTATTGGAAGCAGAAATAGAAGCAAGTAAATTTATTTTAAGTGATACAATTAAGTTGTCAGATGTTGACTTTTATGTAAAAGGAGAAGACAACTTACTTAATACTAGTTTACAATGGGCTTCTGGAAAACAAGAATCTATTTTGTCTATGAATGTATCAATGAATTCAAAGACTAGGTTACATGTAGAAATGTTACCATCTTATTTCCATTTAAATAAAAATAGATGGGATTTGTTTAAAACAGCTGAAATAATTATTGATAAAAATTATGTTCGTTTTGAAAATTTAGAATTGAAACATAAGGATGAACTTATTGCCTTAGATGGAGTACTTTCTAATAATTCAGATGAATATGCAAACTTGGTTGTATCCAATTTTGAGTTGGAAAATTTGAGTACTGTTTTTGGTTTGCCTAAAAAATTAAAAGGTAAATTTAATGCTGAAATTCAATTATCTAATCCATTCGTAAAATTAGAAGTTTCAGGAGACGCTTTAATAAATGACTTAGTTGTTAATAAAGAAAATGTCGGAACGATTGATTTATCTGGTAAATGGTTACCTAATTCAGAAGCTTTTCAATTAAGTGGTCACGTAATCTATAGAGACAATCCTTCGTTTAATTTTAAAGGTAATTATTATCCTTTTCGATTAGTAAACGATATGGATTTTGATTTGCAATTTAATGGAACAGATATACAGATTGCTAATGCTTTTGTAGATGAAGGGATTTTGAATGAGATTCAAGGGAATTTATTTGGTGAGATGCATTTGGGTGGGGATCTTTTTAACCCAGAATTGATAGGGGAATTAGATTTACAAGCAGGAAGAACAAAAGTAGATATGCTAGGTGTTTATTTTGGTTTCGAAGGGAAAATCATTTCAGATAAAGATGGCTTTTATGTAAATAATATTCCATTAAGAGATCAGGAAGGAAAAACAGGTTCTTTGGTTGCGACCATTTATCATACGAAATACAGAAATTGGAATTATGATATTACTATTGATTTCGCAGAAGATATAACGAGTGTTCCCGGGATGAGAATTCCAATAAATCGTTTTCTAATATTGAATACCAATTACAAGGAAGGAGATATTTATTATGGAAAAGCTTATGGGAAAGGAACTTTAAATATTAATGGAACAGAATCGAATGTATCTATATCTACTGATGTTGAAACAGAAGAAGGTACAAGTGTAAATTTCCCGATGTATGGACAATCTTCTGTTCAGGAAGATAAATTTATTTCTTTTGTCAAAAAAGGAGACGTTCCTAAGCAGACTGAGAAGAAAATTGACTTTACGGGAGTTGACTTTAATTTAAATTTAAAAGTTAATCCAACTTCAAAAATGAGATTGATTTTTGATGAAAATTTAGGGGATGAAATAACCGCTTTTGGAGAAGGAGATATAAAAATTAAAATTGACCAGTATAATAATGTCCAAATGAATGGGGTATATAAAATTAAAAATGATGCCGGTCAAAAAAGTACCTATAATTTTGTTTTGGGACCAATTAAACAAGGATTTGTTATTGAAGATAATGGCACAATTTCTTGGAATGGAAATCCTTATGTAGCTTTGTTAGATTTAACCACATACTATAACGTTAACACAAGTTTAAATGAAATTGTTCCTGTGACATCAGTTTCATCAGCACAAAATTTTCAGGATATAAAATGTAATTTGAAATTATCTGAATCAATCGAGAAACCAAAGTTGAATTTTGAGATAGAATTAGCAAAGAGTGGAACTGGAGTTACGGATGATGCACGGGCTGCTCTTGAAAGAATTAATAAAACCCCGAATGAATTGAATAAACAATTCGTTTCTTTATTGCTATATAAGAAATTTCAACCGCTTCTTTCTTCAAATAATACAGTAGGATCAAACGCAGTTGCAGATTTGGTAGCAAATCAATTAAATAGTTTATTATCAGATTTATCAAAAGATTATAAGTTTAACGTTACCTATAATACAACCAATTTAAATGCTGACCCAACACAAACTAATAATAATTTAAACAAACTTGCAATGGGAGTGACCAAAGATTTCTTTGACGGTAAATTATTAGTAAATGGTACTTTTGGTAGAACTTACACTACAAATCAGAGTATGCTTATAGGTAATGTAAGTGTAGAATATAAATTAAATGAAGATGGTACAATTCGTGTAATTGCCTTTAATGAAACAAATGATTTCAATGTTAGTGCCCAACTTAATAGTAGAACTACGCAAGGAGGAGGTATAAATATTCAAGAGGAATTTTCTTCTTTAAATGAATTTGATTTATTTCAAAAAATGATGAATATTTTTCGAGCAGATAACCGAAAAAGAGTTATAAAACGAAAGAAAAAAGGAAGGGTTCCTGTGTTTAATCCAAATACGAATTTATTACCTGAAAATCAACAAGCAATCCATTAATGAAAAAAATTTTAATAGCAAATAGAGGCGAAATTGCAAGAAGAATTATTCGTACTTTGAATAAAATGAATATTTTATCAGTAGCGGTCTATTCGGAAGCAGATAAAGATTCACCTTTTGTAAAAGAAGCGGATGAAGCCTATTTTATTGGGTCTTCACCATCATCAGAAAGTTATTTAAATCAAGATAAGATTATTGAAGTTGCTAAAGAAGCGAAAGTTGATGGAATACATCCAGGTTATGGTTTTTTATCTGAAAATGCACTTTTTGCAGAAAAGGTTAAAGCTCATGGGATGATTTTTATAGGTCCAAATGTAGCTGCAATAGAGGTAATGGGAGATAAAATATCTGCTAAACAAGCAGTGAAAAAGTTTGATGTACCTCTGGTGCCTGGTATAGACAAAGCAATTTCATCTATCGAAGAAGCAAATGAAATAGCAGATACAATTGGTTATCCAGTTTTAATTAAAGCTTCAGCTGGAGGTGGAGGAAAAGGGATGCGTTTAGTTGAAAAGGCTGAAGAATTAGCAAAACAAATGAAGATCGCTCAAAGTGAAGCTCGTTCTTCTTTTGGAAATGATGAGGTTTTTATTGAAAAGTTTGTGACTAAACCTAGGCACATTGAAATTCAAGTTTTTGGGGATAGATTCGGGAATTATGTGTATTTATTTGAGAGAGAATGTAGTATTCAACGTAGACATCAAAAAGTTGTTGAAGAGGCGCCAAGTTCTGTTTTGACCGCTGAATTAAGATTGAAAATGGGAGAAGCAGCAATTAATGTTTGTAAAGCGTGTAATTATTTAGGGGCGGGAACGGTAGAGTTTTTACTAGATGGAGATTTAAATTTCTATTTTTTAGAAATGAATACAAGACTTCAAGTTGAACATCCCGTAACGGAAGAAATAACAGGATTAGATTTAGTAGAATGGCAAATTTTAGTTGCGCAAGGTATGACTTTACCTAAAAAACAAGAAGAATTAGTGATCAATGGCCATTCCATAGAAATAAGATTATATGCAGAAGATACTTTTAATGGTTTTGCTCCTGATATAGGTACACTTAAAAGATACAGAAAACCCGAAGGAGATTATGTTCGTGTGGATGATGCTTTTGAAGAGGGGATGGAAATCCCTATTTATTATGATCCTATGATTGCTAAATTAGTTGTTTGGGGAGAAGATAGAGAAGTAGCGATAAATAGAATGGTAGAAGCTATTGATCAATATCAGGTTTCAGGTATTAAACATAATCTAGATTTTTGTAAATATGTATTAAAACATCCTGCTTTTAGTTCTGGTGATTTTGATACAAATTTCATCAAACATTATTTTGATTCACCAGGTAGAGTTTATGAATCTATGCAGGAAGAATACGATGTTTTTGAATCTGTTTTTGAATCAATTTGGAAGGACTTAAAGTCTAAAAATGAAGGTGAATTTATATCAAGACCAATTCATGGTGCATGGAAATTAATGGTAAGATAAAATCGAAAAAAAGATAAATAAAAGAATATAAGAATTAACTAAAAAAGTATACCTTTACGGGGCAAAATTCAGAATATGAACTTACACGAATATCAAGGAAAATCCATTCTAACGAAGTATGGAGTAGCAATACAAAGAGGTGTTGTTGTAGATAAAGTAGAAGATGCTGTTGCAGCTGCTAAAAAGTTGACAGAAGAAACTGGCACTAGTTGGTATGTTGTGAAAGCACAAATCCATGCAGGTGGTCGTGGAAAAGGGCTAGTTGCTGAAACGGGATCTAATGGTGTAGTTTTAGCGAAAGGAATTGATCACGTTGAAGAGAAAGTTAAAGGAATTTTAGGAGGACATTTGGAAACTGCTCAAACGAACGGTAAAGGTAAATTGGTTTCTAAAGTTTTATTGGCTGAGGATGTTTACTATCCTGGAGAAAGTGAAGTATCTGAATTTTATATGTCTGTGTTATTAGACAGAGAAAAAGGTAGAAATATCATCATGTATTCTACAGAAGGAGGAATGGATATTGAGGCTGTAGCAGAGAATACTCCGCATTTGATTTTTAAAGAAGAAATTGATCCAAGAGTTGGTATTCAAGGTTTTCAAGCAAGAAGAATTGCTTTTAACTTAGGGTTATCTGGTGAAGCATTTAAGCAAATGACAAAATTTGTTGTTAGTTTATACAGTGCTTACGAAGGATGTGATGCTTCTATGTTTGAAATTAACCCAGTGTTAAAAACTTCCGATAATAAAGTAATTGCAGTGGATGCTAAAGTTACTTTAGATGGCAACGCATTATACAGACACCCGGAATATGCTGCTATGCGTGATTTGTCTGAAGAAGATCCAACAGATGTTGAAGCTGGTGAAGCTGGTTTAAATTTCGTGAAGTTAGATGGTAACGTTGCTTGTATGGTAAACGGTGCTGGTCTAGCGATGGCTACTATGGATATTATCAAGTTGTCAGGAGGTAATCCTGCAAATTTCTTGGATGTAGGTGGTACAGCTAACGCTGAGCGTGTCGAGAAAGCATTTCACATTATATTAAAAGATCCAAATGTAAAAGCTATTTTGATTAATATTTTTGGTGGAATTGTTCGTTGTGACCGTGTTGCTCAAGGGGTAGTGGATGCTTATAAAAACATGGGTAACATTCCTGTTCCAATCATTGTTCGTTTGCAAGGAACAAATGCTGAAGAAGCTAAAAAATTGATTGATGAATCAGGTTTGAATGTACATTCAGCAGTATTATTGCAAGAAGCAGCTGATAAAGTGAAAGCAGTATTAGCATAATTAATATTTAATTTCGAAAAGCTGGATTCTTTGAGTTCAGCTTTTTTTATTTAAAAGATTTATTTTCCCTCCTTGAGGAGGGATTAAGGGAGGTGACCATAATTTCTTTGAATTAGTTTTTATTTTTTATAAATTTTGTCACCCACCTGTATCCTCCCTCAAGGGAGGAGCAAAAACAAAAACTCTTTACAACAATACAAATAACTACGATTTTGGGACTTTTTAATAAAAAAACAATCATTTATAAAACTCCAGCAGAGATTGAGATTATGCGTGAAGCAGCTCAAATTGTGAGCCGCACTTTAGGATTAATTGCAGCGGAAATAAAGCCTGGTGTCACTCCATTGTATTTAGATAAAATGGCAGAGGAATATATCCGTTCTCAAAAAGCGCTACCTGGTTTCTTAGGATTGTATGATTTTCCAAACACGTTGTGTGTTTCAGTCAATGAACAAGTTGTACATGGTATTCCAACGGATAAGCCTTTACAAGAAGGGGATATTATTTCTGTGGATTGTGGTGCTTATTTTGAAGGGTTTTATGGAGATCATGCCTATACATTTGAAGTTGGAGAAGTTTCACCCGAGGTTAAAAAATTATTGGAAGTAACCAAAGAATGTTTGCAAATTGGTATTGAACAAACGCGAATTGGTAATAGAATAGGAGATATCGGATTTCATATTCAACAACATGCTGAAAAACATGGTTATGGTGTAGTTCGTGACTTGGTTGGACATGGTTTGGGTAGAACGATGCATGAGGAACCTCAAGTGCCTAATTACGGAAGAAGAGGAACTGGCAAACAAATCATGGAAGGGTTGACGATTGCTATTGAACCGATGATTAATATGGGGACAGAGCGAGTGATTCAGGCAGATGATAATTGGACTATTATTACGCACGATGGTAAACCAAGCGCACATTTTGAGCATGATGTTGCGGTAGTAAATGGTAAACCAGAAGTTCTTTCTACTTTCAAGTATATCGAAGAAGCTTTAGCAA
>CANHVK010000044.1 GCA_947464135.1 Flavobacteriia bacterium
ATCAAAAACATATGAAAGTGGGAGTTTTTATTCGATGAGTGGTTCAATTAGCCTTAGTACTCAGATTTACACTTATTATAAATTCATAGGTAGAAAAAAACCACTCATGAGACATATAATTACTCCTAGTTTTAATTACTCCTATTCGCCTTTAACTACTTTAAAAAAAGATTCATATTTAGACGCTCAAAATAAAGAAATATTCTACTCACCTTTTCAAAATAGCACTTTCTCTCAAACAAATTCAAGTGCATCAAGTTTATTAGGATTTAATCTTATGAATACATTTGAATTGAAACGAAAAAATGATAAAGATACAATTACTGGATTCAAGAAAACAAAAATTATAGAAGCTCTTTCAATCTCTGGTAATTATGATTTTTTGAAAGATAGTATGAGATTATCAGACTTAAATCTAGCGTTACGAATTAGTCCTTTTAATAATTTGAATTTTGTAGCAAGCTCTACGTTTAGTCCATACAGCTGGGATCAAAATACATTAAAAACAACGAAGATATTTGCTATTGAAGATAATCAATATTTGGGAAGGTTTTTAAACTCTAGCTTTAATACAACACTAACTATTACATCTAATGAAAGTAAACGTAAAATAGAAGAAAACAAAGAAGCTTTTAATGGAAGTTGGAATTCAGACATTCAGTATTTTATGCTTCATCCTGAGCAAATTTTAGATTTCGAAATCCCTTGGAAAGTAAATATTTCTCATATTTTATCAATCAGTCAGAACATAGGTAGATCTTCAATAAAAGATGAAAAATTCAGTTTTGTTAATACCTTTAGTTTGAATGGTGACATAAATATTACAAAACGATGGAAAGTTTCAAATACTTCATTATTTGATATTAAAGCAGGTAAAATGGTTAATTCCCGATTTTCTCTTACTCGAAATCTACATTGTTGGACCTTAAACTTTGATACAACACCAATTGGTAGTAACAAATTCTTTGTTCTAAGATTAAGCGCGAATGGTCAAATGCTTCAAAGTGCTAAGGTACAATTAACAAAACCACCAAGTGTTTTTTAAATAAACGTATTCGTTCAAAACAAAATCTAAAAAGGATATCCAATACCCACCCTAAATGAATTAAATAAATCATTGAATGTACGTGGAAAGAAAGGACTTATATAATCCTTCTTATTTTTATCAATAATCTGATAAACAGATTCATCTTTACTGTCAAAAAACCATCTATGCCCTTCAGCCATAGCTGGATTTCTAAGTTTAAACCCACAATCGAAGCGCACAACCAGGAAATCAAAATCAGCTCTAATACCAAAACCTGAAGCTATTGCTATTTCTTTATACCAATGATTGGTGGTAAACTGGGCTCCTGGTCTTTTAACATCAGTATTTGTAGTCCAAATATTTCCTGCGTCTATAAATAATGCCCCTTTCAGTGTTTTGGTTACTTTAAATCTAATTTCTTGTGAAAATCCTATTCTAATATCACCTAATTGCATAGAACTATAATTTGAGTCTTTATATGAATTATACGACCCTGGTCCCAGAGTACCAGCTCGCCAAGCACGCATATCGTTAGGTCCTCCACCAAAAAAACTATAATCAAATGGTACCGAAAATTGTGAATTTTTATACGGTATACCTGTACCGACTTGTAATCTTGTGTGTAAAGATGTTTCTTTATTAATTTTATTTGCTACAACAAATTCGTTATCAAACTTAAAAAATTGAGAATAAGGTATACCTAATAAAGTTCGTTGTTTACTTGTAACATCTTGACTAGCTTTACTAAATAATGATATAAAATTTCCAACAATGTCAATAGAAGACTTGAAAAACAAAGTATTTAATTTTAAATTTTGTCGATTATTTTGATATTGATAAATAAATTTAAAATCTTCCCAGTTAAGTTGACTCTTATAATAATTTTGAGTAAATGGATCATTTTGGGAGTATATACTTTTCCTGAAATTTTCATCAAATTCAAGATAATTCACAAAGTTGATGGATGAAAAGCCGGGAAAACCAAATTGAAATTCGGTATTTTCTCCAATTGAAAAATTATAAATATAATTCAATCTAAAAGTCTGTAAAGTAAATACATTTCTACGCTGAAACCCATATGATGACTGCAAAAGAGTTTTTGATTCTTGAGTTTTTCTTAAAAAACTTCTTGAAATTGGAAATAATCCTGGAAGTTCAAATTTGACCGAAGGACCTACTTCGAACGTGTTAAACACTTGAGAAACATTTTCGTTTACACTTGATGTTTGAGAATAATTCAAATTAGGCATAGATTGAAATCCCCCCGTGAAACCGAGTACCATTTTTTCTGCACCTTTAAAAAGATTTAAATTGGTAAAATTAGCTACACCGGAAATACCAACAAAAACACCAGATGTTTTTATCAAAGGCTTTAAATTGTAAATTAACTTCTTCTTTGGTAAAAGATAGAAGTGTATTTCAACTTCATCACCATAATCTACAATTTCAGGTTTAACAGATTGAAAAACTCCTAAATCACTTAACTTTAAAATTGTTTTATTGTAATTTTCTTCACTGTAATAAGAATTTGGTTGAATTAGATTAATATCTTCTATAACATAAGGCCTAATCCAGTAAGAACTATTGAAAGTTAAAATAATTGTTCTCGTTTTTTTTAATGAATCAGAGATAGATATATTCTTGTTACGAAATTTTTCTGCATTTAAACCAATATTATTAGTGAAAATTACAGTATCAATCGTTGTCACATATCCATTTGTTATTAATGATTTTTCTAAGTTTTCAACTTTTCTTTTAAAATTGTATGGTACATTTGAAGTATCGATGATATGAAAAAAAACACCCTTTACCTTTGTTAATGAATGATTTATACTTTCAACTTTTTCATTTAAACTATTTTTATAGAGCCTTGGTGTAAATTCTAATGATAAACTTACTGTTTTATTTCTTTGATTAGAATCCGCAATAAACTGAATATTAGATGAATTCACACCATATATTCCATTATCTCTCATATACTTACTCAATTGTTCCCTGTAAATATTTAATTTTTCAGTATTAAAAACAGCACCTGAAACAATCTTTCCATTTTGTTTTTCGGAAAATTCATTATATAATTTGGAAAGTATACGATTTTCAGTTTTAAGAACAACAGTATCAATAATATAAACTTTTCCGGAATTTATTTTATACGAAACTTTTACTTTTTGTTTTCGTTTATAATATTCAACATTACCTGAAATTAATGCATCATAATATCCTTTTTTTCTAAAATAAATAGAAAACTGTTCTAGCGTCTTTTTAAAATCAGAAGAATCAAAAACTACTGGTTTTTCACCTAAACGAACCTTAATCCATTCTTTTAGTGATAAACGAATATTAATAGTATCATAAGGAACTACAGATTTAAATTTATAATCAATTTTACCTTTTTTAATTGCCTTTTCATTTCTATTTCTGTTTATTCGAGTTTGTTTATCATACAATTCTAAATTCTTAGTTCGCAATTTTGCGATATGTTTTTTACGTTTTTTTGCAATTGATGTAGAATCTATACTATTATAAATCCAAATACCATAGGGTAATCCTAAGATTCGACTGTTTGGTTTTTGCCTAATATACTCTTGAATTTCAGAAGTACTAAAATCATCACCAACAATTTCAAGCTGATTTTTTCGCAATAAAAACTGATTTTTTCTTAAAGACTTATATTGTCCACAAGATGTAAAAATCAAAATCAATAAAAGCGAAAAATAATATGTAAGTTTGACCTTTAACAAATGGGAATTATTAGCAAACAAAAATAGCAAAAACCAATGATTTCAAAGAATCGAATTCGCTTTATTAAATCTCTAGAACAAAAAAAAATCAGACAAGATGAACAGTTATTTGTTATCGAAGGAGAAAAGATGGTAAATGAAGCATTAGAATGGATACCTAACAAGATTAAAGCTATTTATTATACTTCAGACTTTAAATTTAACAAACCAACATTAAATACTGAAATTCAACAATTAACCCCCGATGAATTAAAATCTATTTCTTCTTTAAAAACACCCAATAAAGCACTTGCTATTTGTGAATTTTTATCAAATAAAACAGAAATTTCAACTTATAACCTTGTTTTAGATGGAATTCAAGATCCAGGTAATTTAGGCACAATTTTACGTATGGCTGATTGGTTTGGAATTTCTCATGTTATTTGCTCAAAAGATACTGTAGATTGCTATAATCCAAAAGTACTTCAAGCAACGATGGGTTCGATTTTTAGAGTTTCGATTTCATATGAATCATTAGAAGATTTTTTTGCTCAAAATATAAAACCTGTTTATGGGGCATTATTAGATGGGAAAAATTTATTTCTTGAAAACTTTGAAAAAGAAGGTATTATTATATTAGGAAATGAAGGAAATGGAATTCGAGAAAGTGTTAAGAAACATATTGATTTTCCTATTACTATACCAAAATATGGATCAGCAGAATCTCTAAACGTAGCAACTGCAGGAGCAATTATATTAGGATCTGTATTTAGAGGTATTTAATTGCTTCATCCATACATTTCATACCATCTATAGCTGCAGATATAATTCCCCCAGCATAACCAGCCCCTTCGGCACATGGAAATAATCCTTTGACTTCAGGATGCATTAATGTTTCTCTATCTCTGGGAATTTGAACGGGAGAACTGGTTCTTGATTCAGGTGCATGAAGTACAGAATCGTTGGTTAAATAACCGGGCATTTTTCTACCAAATTCAATAAATGCTTTGCGCAATCTTTCAGCTACTAATGATGGCAAAACAGCATCTAATTTAACACTAACAATTCCAGGTTGATACGATGATCTTGGAAATGACTTTGTATCCTTTCTTTCAACAAAATCTTTCATACATTGTGCAGGTACACGTTGTGTTTTTCCTGCTGCTTCCCAACAGGCTTTTTCTACAGATTTTTGAAAATCTAAACATACAAAAGGATTATTTTTATCATCAAAATCATCTGGTGAAATACTCACTACAATACCAGAGTTGGAATATGGATTATTTCTTTTGGAAGGTGACCATCCATTTGTCACAACCTCTTCCTGATCTGTAGCACAAGGCGCAATAATCCCACCAGGACACATACAAAAAGAGTAAACTCCTCTTCCATCAACCTGAGCAACCAAAGAATAAGATGCAGGCGGAACAAAATCGTCATTTAACCTACCGTGATATTGAATTTTATCAATTAAATCTTGAGTATGCTCAATTCGAACCCCTAATGCAAATGCTTTTGCTTGAATTTTTATTCCTCTTTTGTGTAATAAATAAAAGATATCACGAGCAGAATGTCCAGTTGCAAGTACTAAACTTTTCACATGGATTTTATCCGTATCATTAATTGTTATTCCGATTAAATTTCCATTATCAACATGAATGTCCGTCATTTTGGATTCAAAATGAACTTCACCTCCACATTCTATTATAGTATTTCGAATATTTTCAATCAATTTTGGTAGCTTATTGGTACCAATATGTGGGTGCGCATCTATTAATATATCTTCATCTGCTCCAAAAGCGACTAACCACTCCATTGCTTTCTCAACATCCCCTCGTTTTTTAGATCGAGTGTATAACTTTCCGTCGGAATAAGTACCTGCACCTCCTTCACCAAAACAATAATTAGACTCCGGGTTTACTTTTTGACTTTTATTTAACGTAGCTAAATCACGTCTTCGAGCCCTTACATCCTTTCCCCTTTCAAATAAAATAGGTTTTATTCCTTTTTGAATTGCCTGTAATGCAGCGTATAACCCTGCTGGTCCTGCACCAATAATATGGACAGACTTTGCGTTTTTAACATCTTTTTTTTCAAATTGGAAATTGGAAATTGGAATCACTTCATTATTCATAAAGATTTCCAAAGAAGCATTTATTTTCAATTGTTTCTTTCGAGCATCCAATGATCTTTTTTTCCATTTAAAATTAAATGAATTTATATCGTTAATATTTAAAAAAGAAGCTACTTCATTCCTAATATCTAATTCATTTTTAGCTTGTTCTGGTGTAATTTGTATCTGAATCAATTGGCTCATAATCCTCCTTCAAATGTTATAGTAAATATCCATGCATTATTTCGCAAGTTTTGTAATGGATTGGAAACTGCTGAATTATCTTGTATTAATACATTTTGAAAACCTTGTGAATATTTAACTTCCATACCAAATTTAAAATATTCTGCAAAAAATTCAACTCCAATTCCTGCTTGCCCCATCCAGTATTTCTTCTTTAACTTAATGAAAGGATCAACAATGTTTTGAGTTTTATCTATCGATGATTGTAAATCGATAGAATATTGTCCACCACCAATAAAGTAAGATGTAAAATTCCCATATCTTAATGTTCTAAATTGTAACAACATAGGGATATCAACATTTGAAGAATTGATACGTTCTTCATTAAAAACATCTTTTTCTCCCAAAGACTTGGGATTACTATAATAATTTATTACTCTCTCTTGAAATGAAAATGTAGGAATCAAACGAAATCGAAGAACAGGCGATCCTATTTTAATTGAAGTCAGCATTCCGATTGTCATACCTGGTTGTGATTTCGCCTGGATAGATTTATAACCATATTTTGAATATGCATCCAAAGTAGGAATTAAATTAAACCCTGCATTATTTATACCCATTTGAACTCCAAATTGCATTAATGCCTTATCAAAATTCTTATAGTTCTCTAAACGTTGGTGTTGAGTCCATGAAATTAAAGGGAAAGTAAAAGTAATAACTAATTGAGGCAAAAAACGCATATACATTCAAACGAAGAAAATGATAATTTATTTTCTACCAGTATAAATTGTTGCTATACCTCCAGAAACAGGTGTCAACTTAACATCTTTATATCCTAACTTCAACAAAATATTTTCAAAATCTTTCCCCTCAGGAAAAGCTGCAACAGACTCTGGTAAATACGTATATGCTCTTGCGTCTTTCGATACAATTTTTCCAATAAATGGTAAGATATGATTTGAATACAAACCAAAAAATTGCTTTACAGGAAATTTTTTAGGTTTAGAAAATTCAAGAATTACAGCCATTCCCCCTGGTTTAATTACTCGTAGCATATCAGAAAGACCTTTTTCAAGATTTTCAAAATTACGAACACCAAAACCTACTGTTAAAGCATCAAAATAATTATCTTCAAAAGGAATTGATTCTGAATCACCTAATCTCATAGAAATGATATTATCAACCCCTCTTTTAATCATTTTTTGGCGCCCCATCTCTAACATTCCTTCTGAAATATCTAAACCAACGATTTCTTTAGGATTTAAAACAAGACTTTCTAATGCAAAATCTCCAGTACCAGTTGCCATGTCTAAAACACGTGTTGGATTCACTTGTTTCATCAATTTAACAGCCTTTTTACGCCACAATTTATCTATTCCCAAAGATAAAAAGTGATTTAAAAAATCATATTTCGATGAAATATTATTGAACATTTCAGCAACTTCCTCTTTTTTAGATTTTGCCGAATCTCCATACGGTTTTACATGTTCTGCACTCATCTTTTTATTCTCCGATCTTTTCAGTTTCTAATAATTTTATTTCATGGGCTAGTTGTTCTTTCTCTATGCTTACTACCCCACTTTTTTCGCATACTAACCCTCCAGCCAAATTTGCATATGCTGCAATTTGATATAATGGCAACCCTACTGTTAAACAAAGAGTTGCTACGCTTATTACGGTGTCACCTGCTCCACTAACATCTGCAATATTTCGAATGTGCGCTGGAATATAATGTTTCTCAATACTAGATTTTATAAAAACACCATGTTCAGACAATGTGATGAAAGTATTCTTATTTTCTAATTTTGCTTCTAATTGATCAACTGCATCTTCAAAAGCAACTTTATCTTGTATAGAAAAGGAAAGATTTAATCCTTCTTTAAGTTCTTTTAAATTTGGTTTGAACAATGTAACTCCTTTGTAAGCAAAGAAATTATCTTTTTTGGGATCAACAGTAGTTGGTATATTTTTCTCTTGACATCTTTGTAGAATTCCAGCAATTAAAGAAGGTGTTAATACTCCTTTATTGTAATCCTCAAAAATCAAAGCATCTATTCCTGAATCTATTAAAGCATATAATTTAACTAGTAAATCATTTTCTTCTGTTAAAGAAATATTATTTGTTTGTTCAGAATCAATACGTAACAGTTGTTGATTATTACCAATGACCCTTGTTTTAACAGTAGTTTTACGCGAATGACTTTGTATAATTCCTTCTGCAGACACACCTTCTTTTTCAAACAAATCAATTAATTCACCACCCTCTGTGTCATTTCCAACAACGGAACAAATAATTGCTTTCGCACCTAAAGAAACTATATTTAAAGCGACATTAGCAGCCCCCCCTAGTCTATTTTCTTTTTTTGATAAACCTACAATTGGAACTGGAGCCTCAGGACTTATTCTGGTAACTCCACCAATCAAATAAGCATCAAGCATTACATCACCTACAATTGCAATACGCTTATTTTTAAATTGTTCAAACAAAAAACTTGTTTCCATTTATTGCAATTTTGCTAATGCTTCTTTAACTCTAGTCATCGCATTTGTTAATGTTTCTTCGGAAGCAGCATATGAAATTCGGATACACTCTGGTGCACCAAAAGCATCTCCACTTACCAACGCAACTAATGCCTCTGCTAATAAATACAAACAAAGATCTTGAGCATTTGTTATTGTGTATTCTTTATATTTTTTACCGAAAAAGGAAGAAATATCTGGGAAAATATAAAATGCACCTTCTGGAGTATTCGCTTTAACTCCTGGCATTTCTTTTAACATATTTAACACTAAATCACGTCTTTTTCTAAATGCTGAAATCATCTCTGATAAGACTTTAGGATCAGCATTCATCGCAGCAATTGAAGCTCTTTGTGCTATAGAACAAGTTGCAGAAGTAAATTGACCTTGAACTTTATTACAAGCATCAGCGATCAATTTTGAAGCACCAATAAAACCCAATCTCCATCCAGTCATTGCCCAAGCTTTTGAAACACCGTTCACAGTAATAACCTGATCAAAAATTTCAGGGAATTGAGCTAAACTTTGATGTTTTCCTACAAAATTAATATGTTCGTATATTTCGTCAGCAATTACTACAATTGAAGGATTTTTCTTCAACACTTCTGCTAATCCTTTTAATTCATCTTGTCCGTAAAGTGAACCCGTTGGATTACATGGAGATGAAAAGATCATCATTTTTGTTTTAGGAGTAATCGCTTTTTCAAATTGCTCAGCTGTAATTTTAAAATCGGTTTCAATTCCAGCATGAACGATTACAGGTATACCCTCAGCAACTTTAACAATTTCTATATAAGAAACCCAATATGGCGCAGGAATAATAACTTCATCTCCAGGATTTATACAACTTAACACAGCATTTGCAATTGCTTGTTTCGCACCAGTTGATACAACTATCTGATCTTTAGAATAATTTAGTCCATTGTCTCTTCTGAACTTGAGCGAAATACTTTCACGTAAATCATCATACCCTGCAACAGGAGTATACATCGTATAGTTTTGGTCTAGTGCTTCTTTAGCAGCATCTTTTATAAATTCAGGAGTGAAAAAATCTGGTTCTCCTAAACTCAACGAAATAATATCTTTTCCAGCTGCTTTTAACTCTCTAGAAATTCGAGACATAGCTATAGTAGCTGACTCTTCCATTGCTAACAAACGATCGGATAATTTAATCATATAATCCTTCAAATTGGTGTTAATATGCAAACTTAAAAAATTTAAGTAAGTTATCCTTTTTTTAGGTGAGTTTTTAATCTTACGAATATGATAAAAAATGTCAATTTTCACCTTTGATCAAAAGATTTATTTATTTTCAACCTTTTTTGAATTGAAATTACATTTAATGAAATTCCTTCTAGTTTTATTTTCTTTAGTTTTTTTCTCAAATTATTGGTCTCAAATCAACATTCAAGGAAAAATTCTTGATTCTGCTGCTGTAAAACCAATTCCGGGAGCAATCATCATAGCATCTAAAATGAAAGACTCAACGATTGTTCAGTTTACTCGTTCTAATCGAAATGGTGAATTTCAATTAAAAAACTTACCAATAGATACATTTAAACTCACTGTTGGACATCCAAAATTTGAAGATCAACAATTATTTATTTTTGGAAATAAAGATGAAAAAAACATAATCTTACCTAACATAAAATTAGATCATATCGCTAAAGAACTGAAAGAGATTATCATTTATGCCAATAAAAGTCCGATTTATTACAGTGGAGATACTTTAGTTTTTGTAGCCGATTCTTTTAAAGTCAGAGAAAATGCAGTAGCAGAAGATTTGCTTCGAAAATTACCAGGAGTATCTGTGGATGCTAAAGGGAAAGTTACTTTTCAAGGAAGAGACATTGATCAAATCTATGTGGATGGAGATGAATTTTTCGGAAATGATCCTACTGTTGCCACCAAAAATCTAGGAGCAAAAGCTATACAAAATGTTCAGATTTACGAAAAAAAGAACACTACTGAGAACGGAGAAGAGTCTAAACAAATTATGAATCTTACTCTGAAAGATGATTCTAAAAAAGGATTTTTTGGTAAAATGGCTTTAGCTTCCGATGGGAATAAATTTTATGAAGGTGAAATTTTATTTAACCGATATCAGAACAAGAAAAATTATTCCTTTTACCTGCTAAAAAACAATACTCCTCGATTAGGATTTAACTGGCAAGACCAAAATAAATATGGTTTAAATAATGTAATAAACAACACGAGTAATGGATTCCCTGATAACTTCACAACAGGAGCACGTTTTAAGAATTCCTATGGAAAAAACAAAAAACATTTCTTTGAAATCAATTACCAATTCAGAGATTTAAAATCACGTAATATTTCAACAAACAGTACTGAATTTCTAGTATCAGATACCAGTTACTACAACAATAGTGAACAAAATAATTATACTCGTCAACAAAATCATACCTTAACTATTGAAAACAAGTGGAAACTGGATTCATTGACAACATTAGAATTAAACCCTGAAATTAAATATTCTCTTCAAAATTCAGATAAGAAAAACAATTCATCCTTTATCAATTTCAGTCGAAATCCCTTCAGAACAAGTTTAAATAATGTTTCAGACTCTTCGATTGAAGTGAATGTATCGAACACCTTAAAATTAGAAAGAAAATACATGAAACCTAAAAGAGAAAGTTTTATATCAAGCGACTTCTCATACAATGATAATCAAGATGATGCAAAAGTGATGTTTTCAAATAAAGTTTTTAATTCAGTAAAAGAAACTAATCAAACAAATGATATTAATCAAAAAACACTAAATCAAACACTTACTTTATTTCACACAGAACCAATTACAAAGAGAATAAACTTAAATTTAGAATATCTAAATACGACTTCTAATGACAAACAGATACGAAATGTATTTGATGTTTTGAAAAATAAAATTGACTCTATTTTTAGTTCAAACTTTACGAAATCATCAATTGTTCATCGTGGTAAATTAAGTTTTACAAGGAAATCGGGCGCTCATACATTCATAGTTGGTTCAGCTATTAGAAACCTAAATTTATCAAACATTAATAATATAACAGGCTCTGAATTAAATCTCATTGACAATCATTATTTACCATATATAAGTTATAACTATAACCAAAAAAATGCGCTCCGTATTAATGTAGGTTACAACACAAGTTCTCCGATACCATCTATAAATCAATTACAACCTGTATTGAACAATACCAACTTAAACTACCAAACCATTGGTAATCCTAATTTAAATCCTTCTTTTAAACAATCAGCTAATTTATCTTTATCTCGTTTTAATAATTTAGATAGCAGATATTATTTTATCAGAGCAAATGCAGATTTTATAGATAATGATTTCGCAAATTCATTAACCTTTGATAAATCCGGTAGAACTATTTCTCAAACAGTCAATGTAAATGGAAACCAAAGTTATTCTGTTAATGGTTCATTCAGTCAGGGTTTTCCTAAACATTATTTGACATTATCAGGAAGATTAGATTATACCTATTCCTTGGGGAAAAACATAATCAATAGTGTTCAGTATAACACCAATCAAATGGCATTGACTCCTACTTTAAATGTTTCCTACGCTACAGATACATTAACGATTTCATTAGATGGTTCAATGACATACAATAAACCAACTGGTTCATCTTTAGGATTAACACAAACACCTTATTTCAGCTATGATAATACAATGGATATTTCTTGGAATGTGCCAAAATTTAATTTTTTAATAACAACAAGTATTAACCAACAAATAACTACTGGTCGAACTAGTGGCTTCAATATAAATAGAACTATTTGGAATGCTACCATATCAAAATATGTGCTTAAAAGTCAAAAATTAAATATTGGAATTGATGCATATGACATACTTAATCAAAACCTTCAAATTCAACGAACGATTACTTCAAATCAAATATCAGATATTCGAAATACAATCATAACTCAATACTTTTTACTTCGTTTGAGTTATCGATTTGACCCTCCTACCAAAGAACAAGAATTGAAAATGCCTAAAATGCATCCTTTTGGACAAGGAATGCCAAGACAATCAAGAAATGAGAGATATTAAAAAAATAATAATTACGATTTTACTATTACTTAATATTATACAAGTAGATAGTCAAATTCGTTCAGGAGTGATTCAATATGAGCGTAGAATCAATCTATTGAAGCGTTATCCTGAAATGAAGATGATGTTAGAACGAAGAGGAGGTTCTACTATAAAAACAGATTTATTTACGTTGTATTTCACTGACACGTCAACGTATTTTATTCCAGCATTAGATGTGCCACAAGAACGAGGAATGGGTTGGTTTACAACTTCTAACTCTTATCAAGAAAATTTAAAAACAAAACAACGTTTGATGAAGTTAGATTTTCTAGGAAACTTTGTATATGTTGAAGATTCAATTAAGAATATACCATGGAAATACACAGAGAACAAACGTAAAATCGCAGGTTATAATTGTAGAAAAGCAATTTGGCAAAAAAACGATTCAACACGAATTTATGCTTGGTATACCGAAGCGGTTTATCCTTCATGTGGTCCTGATGGAATTTCGGGACTACCAGGTGCAATTTTAGGACTTGCAACTGAAGACGGAAGTTTTGTATATTTTGCACAATCAATTGAAAGTAAAGAAATCAATTTAGATAACCTTACTCCTCTTTTCAAACGTAAAAAAGTTTTAAATTACATTGAATTTAAACAAACAGTAAATGACATGATTTCTCAAAATGATCGATTAAAAGGATTATTACGAAATTTACTTTGGTATTGAATAAAAAATTAATAATCTGTCATTTAAACAAAATAAATTAATTTATTTTACGTTTTGATATAAAAATGCAGCATGAAATATATCTTATTTTTCACACTTTTATACCCTTTTCTTTTATTTTCACAATTAGAAATTAAAGGAAAAGTAATCGATTCTATAGGATCGCAAGTAATCAAAGGAGCTTTGATAATGGCAATCAGAGTGAAAGACTCTACATTAGTTAATTTCACAAGAACCAACAGTCTCGGTGAATATAAACTTCAAAACTTACCAATAGACACTTTTCAAATTGTAATAGGCCATTCTAAATTTGATGATAATCAAATATTTGTTTTTTTAGATGGAAAAGAAAATAAGATAGAATTACCTCCTTCTACTCTTTTGAAAAAAGCAAAAGAACTGAAAGAAATTGTGATTCACGCTAATAATACCCCTATTTATTTCAAAGGAGATACTTTAGTATATGTTGCAGATTCTTTTAAAGTAAAGGAAAGGGCTGTCGTAGAGGATCTATTAAAAAAACTCCCTGGTGTGAAAGTAGATATTAACGGAAAAATCACATATCAAGGTAAAAATGTAGATCGAATGTATGTTGATGGAGACGAGTTTTTTGGGAAAGATCCAACCATCGCTACTAAAAACTTAGAAGCAGCAATGATTGATCAAGTACAAGTGTATGAAGAAGGGGCTAATTCTGATAAGGTAATGAATTTAACGCTTAAAGAAGATGCTAAGAAAGGTACATTTGGAAAATCTAGTCTAGCATCAGATGGGAAAAAGTTTTATGAAGGAGAAATATTATTCAATAAATACAGAAAAAAGGAAAATTTTGCACTCTATGGTTTGAAAAATAATACGCCTAGAAGTGGATTTGATTATCAAGATGCAGAATCAGTTAACTCAAATAAATATAGTTATAATTTGCCAGGTTTCCCCGATAATCTTCAAACAGGTATAAATTATAAAAATAATTTTGGTAAATCAAATAAGCACAAAGTAAAAGTTGGCTATACTTTAGATGTTAATACCATTAAAAATCAAACTACTACTTCAACTATTAACTTTATTGGTGATAGTACTTTTACAAGTAATTCTTTAGATAATCAAACGGATAAAAAATCAAATCATAATATTTTTTTAGAGTATAATTGGACTATAGATTCGTTGACAAAACTTTCAATAAAACCAACTTATTGGTATAAAGAATCTAAACTTGATAATGAAAACATATCTTCATTTCTAAATAATAAACAAATTACTTATAGAAATTCATCTAGAAATTACACTGATTCTTCTATTTATAATTCATTTTTTAATACAACTTTTTTTGAAAAAAATTACTACAAAAAAGGTAGAAGATCTTATTTTAATCATCAGTATAGTTATAACGACCAAACAACAATAAATAACACTTTATTTAATTCAACTGATGTATTGAATTTGAATTCAAAATTTGATCAAAATTTTGAAAATAAAAATGTTAACTATAAAAGTAAATCTGAGATTTCTCATTCTGAACCTGTTTTTAATGACTTCATTCTTTCAACTTCTTTTAAATCAAATTTTTCGAATGAAAATCAAAAGCAATTAACTTTTGATAGATTTTTCAATTCATTAAAAATGATCGATACTTTATCTTCTGATTTTCAATCTAAAATATATAATAATGAATATGAGTTAGCAATATCATACAAAAAGAAGAACCATTATTTTTCTTTAAACAATGTTTATAACTCTTTCAATATGATAAATTTAAATATAAACTCAAATAAAAGTTATGCTTTTGATTATAAATACTTTCTACCTGAATTCAATTATTATTACTACAAAAGATCAAATAGTATTTACATATCGATGACTGCAAACAAAACCATCAACTATCCAAAAGTAAATCAATTACAACCGGTACTATCCAATAGAAATCCAAATTACAGATCTATAGGAAATCCCAACTTGAAACCTTCCATTTCTAATAACATTGAATTTAGAATTTATAAATCATTAGATAAAATGGGAGAATATTTTAATTTTAATCTAAATTCCAAGTTTTTAGAATCTGATTTTGTGGAATCTATTTCCTACAATAATCTAGGAGTTTCAACTTCACAAACAATTAATGTTAATGGGGTTCATAACCATAGTATTTCATCACTTATTAGAAAATATATCTACAAAGACAAAATAGCATTAAATAGTTCTTTATCAAATCAATATTATGTTTATCAAACGATGATTAATTCAGTACAAACTAAAACAGAACAATTGAGTTTCGAACCCAATTTGGGGATAGATTATTATACTGATTCTTTTATGCTAAGTTTTTCTAATGCCACCACTTATTACAAACCCATTGGATCAATTTATAATAACTCAGCAGGTTCCTATTTTACCATAACGAATACTCTGAGTTTTGATTGGACACCCAAATTTTTAGGTGTTCAAATTAAAGGAGATTTAAACCAATCAATTACAACTGGTAGAGCTACAGGTTATAATTTAAATCGAACTTTACTAAATTTTTCTATAATCAAAGAATTATTAAAATCTAAAAATCTAAAAATTTCTTTAGAAATCAATGATATACTTAATCAAAACAAAGGAATTAATAGAGTTCAAATATTGAATCAAATAACAGATACAAAATCGAATATCATTTCAAGATTTATACTTTTTAGAATCACTTATCGTTTTTTAAAATCGAATACAGCTAACACATAAATCCATTCGATATGAAACCATTATCCAAATACACGATTTTATTATTTCTGATATTTAATGTCTTTTTTATTTCAGGTCAAATAAAATCAGGAAAAATTCAATTTGAAAAAAAAGTTAATCTTCAAAAAAGAGATTACTACGGCATTCAATTTTATGGAGAATATGAAATGCCGAAATACAGCAAAAATTTCTACTCGTTAAACTTCAATGATAGTGTCTTTGTATTTTCAAAAAACAGCAATTTTGAATCTTCTGATTTTGGAATTGGAACTGAATTAGAATGCATAGTAAATTTGAATAACAAATTAAGAAAAACCATTTTCACAACATTTTCTGAAACCACTTATTTGATTGATACTTTGAAGCAATACACTTGGAAAATTACTGGTCAAAAAAGAAATATAGCAGGGTATAATTGCAGAAAAGCGATATGGCAAAAAAATGATTCAACTCGAATATATGCTTGGTTTACAGAAGCAATTGAAACACCTGTTGGTCCTGATGGATTTTCATCTTTGCCAGGGGCAATTTTAGGTTTAGCATCTGAAGATGGAAGTATTGTATTTTTTGCTACATCAGTAGAAGCAAAAGAAATTGAAAATAAGGATCTTTACATTGACTTTAAAAACAAGAAAGGGATTAGTTTACAAAACTATAAAATTAGAAACGAAGAGACTGCTGAAATGAAAGGTTTTATGAAACAAATACTTAAAGATTTACTCTGGTATTGACTACCTAATCTGCATTCGTAATTGTAAAGTGAATTCTCGTTGTTGATTCCCTTGGATTTGTTGACTTCCTGTACCGATCGAAGATTTATCTATATAAATTAAGTTACCATATCTAAACCAACAATCCCAAGTGCGATTTATATTGTAATGTAACAAAATATAATATCTACTTCCTTTATCATAATACACTTGATTTCCATAAACATACAAAGGATTCGACTCATAACTATAAATACGCGAATTCCAAGAATCAGTCTGAAAAACAGCATAACGTAGCGTGATATCAATTGGAGTTTGAAGTGTTTTGTAAATCAAATCTTGCTGAAGGAGTGTTCCTTTTTGTAAAGCTTCAGATGGAGATTTCCATTGAACATACTCTATCCTACTTCGGATTTGAAATGCATCATTCAATTGAATTTGAGCATGTAATCGAAAATTTTCTTGGATTTGATTTTCTAACGTTGATATTGATACAATAACAGACGAATTTGCTTGTTTATTTATGTATCGATACCTAGCGTAAACTTGTGATACTTTTGTTGGACTCCAAGTAATTTGTCCTAAATATTCTTGTCCCTTAGAAGGAGCATCTACTTGAAAACGCAACCAAGGAAATTGAAATAAATCCATGTATCCTTGAAGTTGCCATTTACGATTAGGAACAATTGTCATTCCGTAATAAAATCCATTTTCGTTGGATATATTCGTCCCTTCTGAAACACCTGAATTATAAAACGTATAGTAACCTGTGTCGAATTTACGATAGAATAAATTCATCGAAACAAACTGATTAAATGCTACTCCTAATCCTTGAACCAATGCATTTTTTTGATTTACAAAAGAATGAGAAATTTCACCGTATAAAATCAAATTTCTTACTAAATATTTATAATCAACACTCCCTGTTAACTGATGATTTCCACTGAAATCAAATTGATTATAGGGTTTAACATCAGGATAATAATCAAATGAATATCTTTGATTTACAAGTGCTGATCCTATTTCGAAATTACGGAGTTTATATCCTAAATTCGCTCCTATTATTTTCTCTTTAAATTGATTTCTTTTTTCGTTTTCTGCAATGGTTCTATGAAACCCTGTGACATCTATACTTTTTAATAAAGATTGATTTTCTATCGAGTCAAACTCAACATTTCCATCCCGATTCTTGAAAGAAGAAAATACTAACATGTGCATATTCTTATATCCAAAATCAATTGCTACTCCTCGTAAAAAACGATTTTCATCAGCAGAAACATTAGGTTTTAAACAGATTGGATTTCGAATTAAAGTTCCTATATCTGCACTTTTTCCAAAAGCATAATTGGTCCATAAATTCAACCCTTGACCAATTTGTACATGATAATCCCCAATTGCCACTGATCGAATGTATTTACCTCCTTTATAAAAAGCATGCAAAGAATAAAAATCAAACCCTTTTTTGTTAGGTGACTGAAAATACGTTTCTCCTGGATCATTCGAAGCAATCATTCCTATACTCAAATTTGTTCCGTATTGATAGCGTAAACGAGTATAACTACCAAAGGCTTTTCCTTGGTAACCTTTAGTTTTACTATTATTTAGCGAATCACTATACCCAACAGGAATTTCGATCAGCGGGTCAACTCTTGATATCCATTCTAATTTGCCATCTCTCAAAGCATTCTGCAAAGAAAACTGAAAATTAGATACTTTTTCATCTACTTTGACAAATGGAATTACGCGCTCAATTGATTGCATATCCCAGGTAGAAAGGGTTTGTAGCTCGTAAATTGTAATCAATTTACCATGGTCTTGTATGTGTTTTAATAATTCATTGATTTGATTTTCGCTTAACAACTCCAAAGAAAGTAATTGTTCTTTTGTAGCTTGATTCAAGTCCAACTGATTTTCCAAATAAAAATCCCAAGTATCGGTAATACTTGTTAAATCAGACGCTTCCCTATCATTTCGTTCCAACCAATATTCAATTCTTTGCTGAATAACTGGTTCATACTCTTGTGAAAAAACTAAAAATGAAATAAACAAAAAACTAAAAAAAAGTATATTTTTCATCTTATTTTTTAGCTGTGAAACGATATAAAAAACCTATATGGGGAGTCCAACCTAGTGTTTGTTGCCATTGAGAACCAAAATCGAACCTTAATCGCATTGGTAATTCATATCCAACACCAAAAGACAAGGATTTTGAATTTACTATTCCACCAGTCCTAAAATAAAAATTTTTATATGCTTCGTATTCAATTCCAACTCTATAATTCAAATTACTTACAGATGATTTATCGATTGACAAATAAGTTTGAACGTGTTTTTGAAATGAATAACGAACTCCAAGTTGCATATATGTCGGAAAACGTTCCTGATTAATGTTGGAATGATTACCACCAACCGAAAGAATGGATGCAGCTAAACTTAATTTTTCATTTACATATGCTAAAAAACCAATATCTGCTGTAAATACATTATTTACACCATAATTTTGAATACGAAGTTGATGATGATTCAATCTGATACCAATAGATAATTTTTCATTCAGTTTTAATCCATATCCAAGACTTATTTTTTGTTGTTTTAATAACTCTTTTCCAGTAAATTGTCCTCCGAATGAAATCCCTCCCTTTTTTAAGGGTAAAACTCCTACAATACTTTGTTGTTGAAATTCATTTATTAAATAAGGAATTGAGTACGATGTGGCAATTTGGATTTCCTTAATTTCTGAAATTAAACCTGCATTTGTAAAAACTGAATATGCATCAACTAATGTAACTCCGTTTCCTGAAAGTGATAAAGATCTAGGACCAATTACATATTGTGAAAAGCCCATTTTGAATATGTATAAAAAGGCAATTAAAGCTGCTACTTTATTGAATTTCATACCACAAAAATAAAAACTTTTTCTACCTCATCAATTACAGTTTTAACAAATTAAAATGCTTTAGTTATACCAATTCTGATTACAGGCTTAAAAGGGATACCAACTTGATAAGGTGCTACAAAATCTATCCTAAGTGCTTTAATATTTTCAATACCAAAATAGATTTCCTGATATTTTCGGTTATTTGATGTATAAACAGCATTTATTCCAACCAATTCTGAAAAATTCAATCTTTTAATTAACGGAATTTTATTTAATAGCACCCCTAGAAAACGATGTTGAACATGTAGTTCGAGATAAGAGTCATTAGTACTAAAGTCATAATAATTTAATGCATTAAAATAGTTGAAATTTGCATTTGATGCTGCATTTATACCGTTTTTTAGAAATAACGTTTGATTTCCATTAAAATGTTTATAATCAATAAAATTCATTTCTTTTTTATTTAAAAATGTTCCTCCATGAAAATCAAACGAAAATTTACCCCAATACCCTAAACGGATGGTTTGATCTAGACTTAACTCGAATTGCGTATAGTTAAATGTATTTCCAATACCTTGTTCAATTAACCAATTAATTCGAGGATAATTAGAACCCAACGAATTAC
>CANHVK010000045.1 GCA_947464135.1 Flavobacteriia bacterium
AAGTCAAAGTGTTCTACCAATACCGTTGGTAAAATCATTTTTAATAAGTCAATATAGGTATCCAAAACTCAATCTATTTATTTACAAATTTAAATGATTTGTAAATTCCTCCCCACGTTTTGCGATTGATCCGTAACATTCCTAACTTTTAGTTAAATCTCCTAATATTGTAGAAAATTGGTGAGAAATTAACATCACTATTCACTACCTTTACTAAAAATATATACCATGTCATTTGCTAATTTAGGACTTTCTAATGCTTTGTTGAAAAATGTTGAAAAACAAAACTATCTTACAATTTATCCTATTCAGGAACAAGCGATTCCTGCGATAATAAAAAAGCAAGATGTACTTGGTATTGCAAAGACTGGATCTGGAAAAACAGCGAGTTATGTGCTTCCATTGTTGCAAAATCTGGAAGGTACAAAATCAGCGAAAAACAGACATATAAAGGCTTTGGTATTAGTTCCTACACGTGAATTAGCAGTTCAGGTCAGTGAAGTAGTGGAAATGTTTAGTGAAGGACTTTCTGCATCGGTTAAATCGATGGCTGTTTATGGCGGTGTTTCAATAAATCCTCAAATGATCAAGTTGCAAGGAGTTCAATTCTTGATTGCTACACCTGGACGTTTGATTGAATTAGTTGAATCCAAAGCAATTTCATTATCAGAAGTAGAAACTTTGGTTTTAGATGAAGCCGATAAAATGCTGAATCTAGGTTTTCAAGAAGAAGTAAATAAAATAATCGCACTGTGTCCTAGGAAACGTCAAAATGTATTGTTTTCTGCAACGTTAAGTGAAGACATTGAGAATATTACACAACTTGTATTAAATCAACCGTTAATTATAAAAATTGATACAGACGAAGCTGAAATTGACCAAATTGTTCAAACCGGATATCTTATTTCTGAAGAGAAAAAAGGACCTTTATTACGCTATTTAATTCAAAAAGAAAATATGCAACAAGTCCTTGTATTTACATCTTCGACTTTTAAAGCGGATTCTGTAACTGAGAAATTGAATAAAAACGGCATTGAAGCACGTGCAATACATAGTAAGAAAAGTCAAGGAGCTCGTTTGGAAGCATTGAATCGTTTTAAATCGGGTAAAACGCGTATATTAGTCACGACGGATTTATTAGCGCGTGGTATTGATATTCAATTTTTACCGTTTGTGATCAATTACGAATTACCTCGTTCACCGAAAGATTTTATTCACCGTATTGGTCGTACTGGTAGAGCAGAAGCTTCTGGAGAAGCAATTTCCATGGTAACACCAGATGAACAACATCATTTTCGAGTTATTCAAAAGAAAATGAAAAAATGGGTGACAATGGTTGATGGGAATGAGTTGGTTTAATCCCACATCAATTTCACACTACTAAAATCTCCTTTTTCTCTAAAACAAAATTAATACATTCTTATACGAAGCTTGTAATATCGTTTTTTCTATCCAAAAAAGTGCATTTTCTTGAATGTTGTAACCGTTTGGTGAATTTTATGAACAGCTCTTATAACCTAGAAATAACATCACCATCAAGTGTAACATACTCCTTCATCGAATTCGCAGTCATACACGAGTGAACAGGTAAAATATGAACTGTATCACCAATGGTTAATGAATGTAAGAATTCATCAGAAACTTGAAGAATACCATGTTCTTGAGAAAGACTTTTAATATAACAACCTTCTATTGATTGAGACCAATCAGTATTATTCACTACTAAGCCATAGATGGTTCCATATTCCTTGTGAATTAAAAAATCTTTTGCAAAATGTACACCACCTCCATAAATAATCACTTCATTTCTTTCATTATGAATAGCTACAACTGGACATTCCATACAAACCGCAATTTCAGCCTGTGAATTTGAACCAATATTGTTTTGCGTTAAATCATAAAAAACAAAATTTCCCGGTCTTATTTCATCAATGCCTGAAAAATCTTCAGCGATACTACATGTTGGAGTATCTCCAGTTGAAAGAAGTAAATTTGGAAATTCAGATATGTATTTTGATTTCAGATTTTTTAAAACAGTAATCGATTCTGTATGTATTTCTAAAATTTCTTTTTCAGACCTACATTTATAACTATGACCAGCATGCCCAAGAAATCCAATGAAATTTAACTTATCACTTTTAAATCGCATTAATTGTTCAATAATATTTTCGTCCTTAGGATTAATTCCAGTTCTGTGGTAACCGATATCGATTTTTATATAATAATATACCGGAGAAGTTAAATTGCTAGCTAGATAAGAAAGCGCTTCTATATTTTCGATTAATAATGTAAGCTTTAACTTTTCTGCCAACTCATTAATTTCTTTTATCTCTAAAATATTTACAGGAAAAGCTACGAGAATATCTTTCCAATCATTTGAAAAATACTTAGCCATTTTTACAGATGAAACAGTAATAGCATTTACACCATACTCTTTAAACCAATTTCCTACTTCAATCGATTGATGCGTTTTAAAATGAGGTCTAAATTTAACCTGATTTCTTTTTGTTTTATTGAAAATTTTCTGAATGTTTTGAATGCATTTCTTTTTATCTAATAATAGAGTAGGTATAGTATTTTTCATAATCATTTAAAATAAAAAAGCCTCGTTGTTTCCAACGAGGCTGTAAATTTAATAGTAAATTTTATTTACCATCCATTTTATCTTTCAATGCCGATAAAGCATCTAAATCACCTAAAGTAGATTTCTCAGTACTTTGGTTAATTGCTTTTACAGCTTGAGCTGTTGTGTTTCCACCTTTTTTAGGAGCTGATGCAGCAGGTTTATCATCACCTTCTTCAAATGTACGAGTATGAGAAACTACGATTTTCTTAGATTCTTTGTTGAACTCAATTACTTTGAAATCAAGTGTATCTTCGATTTTAGCGTTAGAACCGTCTGCTTTTTTCAAATGTTTAGCTGGACAAATTCCCTCAACACCGTATGGTAAAGAAACGATACCTGATTTATCTTTAGTTTCGATGATAGTACCTTGGTGAACAGAACCTTCTCCGAAGATAGTTTCAAATACATCCCAAGGATTTTCTTCTAATTGTTTATGACCTAAAGAAATTCTTCTGTTATCACGATCGATTTCTAATACAACAACTTGCATTTCGTCACCAACTTTACAGAATTCAGATGGATGTTTGATTTTCTTTTGCCAAGATAAATCAGAAATGTGAATTAATCCGTCAACACCTTCTTCTAATTCTACGAATACTCCGAAATTAGTAAAGTTACGAACTTTAGCATTGTGTTTAGAACCAACTGAATATCTACCTTCAATGTCCATCCAAGGATCTGGCATCAATTGCTTAATACCTAAAGACATTTTTCTTTCTTCTCTATCTAAAGTCAATACTACTGCTTCAACAGTATCACCAACAGTCATGAAATCTTGAGCAGTACGTAAATGTTGTGACCAGCTCATTTCTGAAACGTGGATCAAACCTTCTACACCTGGTGCGATTTCAACGAAAGCTCCGTAATCAGCTAAAACTACAACTTTACCAGAAACTTTATCACCAACGCTTACGTTAGCATCTAAAGCATCCCATGGATGAGCTTGTAATTGTTTTAATCCAAGAGCAATACGTTTTTTATCATCATCAAAATCAAGAATTACAACATTCAATTTTTGATCTAATTCAACGATTTCTTCAGGGTGATTAACACGTCCCCATGATAAGTCAGTGATGTGAATTAATCCATCAACACCTCCTAAATCAATGAATACTCCGTAAGAAGTGATATTCTTAACAGTTCCTTCCAATACTTGACCTTTCTCAAGACCAGAAATAATTTGTTTTTTCTGTTCTTCCAACTCAGCTTCGATAAGAGCTTTGTGAGAAACAACAACGTTACGGAACTCTTGGTTGATTTTAACCACTTTGAATTCCATATTTTTACCAACGTAAACATCGTAATCACGAATTGGCTTAACGTCGATTTGAGATCCAGGTAAGAATGCCTCAATTCCAAATACATCAACAATAAGACCTCCTTTAGTACGACACTTAACAAATCCAGTAATAACTTCTCCAGAACGTAACACATCATTAACGCGAATCCACGCTTTGTGCATACGAGCTGTTTTGTGAGAAATAATTAATTGTCCTGCTCTGTCTTCTTGACACTCAACGTAAACATCTACAGTGTCTCCAACTTTTAAATCAGGATTGTAACGGAATTCACTAATTGGAACAACTCCTTCAGATTTGTAACCAACGTTAATTACCGCTTCACGTTTTGTTAAAACTACAACAGTACCTTCAATTACTTCTTTTTCATTGATAGAACTTAATGTAGCCTCGTACTTATCAGCATATTCTGAACGTTGTACTTGTGTGTAACCGTCATGCGCTAAAGCATCCCAGTCAAAATCAGCAATTCCTTGCCCTGTTAAATTGTTATTTGCCATTTGGCTTTTAAATTGTATCTCGTCAAAACCCTAATTAACGAAAGGATTAATAATACTGCATCTAGGGTTAGCAGCTATTCTACAAAAATAGAAATCTTTATTATAAAAATTAAATTTTTTATCTTAAAAAATCAAAGTTATTTTGTTGAAAACCTTAAATCTAAAGTGATTTTAAAGAATTTATTGTCTCTTTAGGACTTTCAGAATTAAATACAAAACTTCCAGCTACCAATGCATTTGCTCCTGCATCAACTAACAACCTACCTGTTTCTAAATTGACTCCACCATCAACTTCAATAATTAAGGATGGATTTTTTTCATAAGCCATTTCTCTTAATTGTTTCACTTTGGTTAATGAGTTAGTTATAAATTTTTGTCCACCAAACCCAGGATTTACAGACATAATTAATACTAAATCTAAATCAGATAATATATCTGTTAACAAATAGACTGGAGTGTGTGGATTTAAAGCTATTCCTACTTTCATACCTGCTTGTTTGATGGCTTGAACAGTTCTATGAATATGTGTACTTGCTTCGTAATGAAAAGTTAAAATATCAACACCTAAAGCTTTAAATTCAAGAATATAATCATCAGGATTTTTAATCATAATATGAACATCTAAGGGCTTTGTAGCATGTTTTTTAACTGCTTCAATAATAGGAAATCCAAAAGATATATTAGGAACAAAAACACCATCCATAATATCCAAATGAAACCAATCAGCATTACTATTGTTGATCATTTCAACATCACGTTGAATATTTGCGAAATCACACGAAAGAAGAGAAGGAGAAATTATTAATGACATTTTTACTTGAATAAAATTAATAAATGTCAAATTTAGGTATTAAATTCTCTTTTGAAGAATATATTAATAAAATTAAAATGATTCTATATTCAAAGTTTAATTATATTTACTTTTAAATTAATTAAATTAAGTTTGAAGTGACTATAACTCTTATTATCATAATAATAACATCTTTAATTTCATTTAATGTTTTTAAAAAAAATGAGCTATTTTATAAATATGCTTATATTCCTTACAAGGTGAAAATTCAACATGATTATTACAGATTAATTTCATATATTTTTCTTCATGCTGATCTACCACATTTACTTTTTAATATGTTTTCTTTTTATATGTTTGGAGAACTATTAGAGAAACAATTAAACTTAAGTTATGGTCATTTTTTAGGTTCTATACATTTTATAATTCTATATTTTGTAGGCGCTTTAATTGCAACAATCTGGCCTTATACAAGAAATTCAGAAAATCCAGAATACATTTCTGTTGGAGCTTCAGGAGCTGTTTCGTCAATTATTTTTGCATCAATGTTTTGGAATCCAACAATGGAAGTTGGAATCATTTTTCTTCCTTTTTATATTCCTTCTTATATTTTTGCGCCCCTGTACTTAGCTTTCGAATATTGGTCTTTGAAAAGGGGTAAATCAAACATTGCACATGATGCGCATATAGGCGGAGCCTTTTTTGGTATTGCTTATGTTGCTTTAATTAATTTTGATAAAATCAAATTATTCATTCAATTAATTTTTTAAGAATGAAAGAGTTATATGTAAATAATAATGGGGCAATTCTCCCAAATAAAGGAGCAACAATTGCAGCAGGAAACCGATCTTATCTATATGGAGATGGTTTATTTGAAAGTGTTAGAATAATGAATGGTAGACCAATAAATCTTGAAAATCATTATAATAGACTTGTTCAAGGTGCAAAAACCATTAAAATGAGATTTCCAGCTTTTTTTACAGTACAATTTTTCGAAGATAAAATTTTGGAATTATGTAGAATGTCAGGTATCGAAGAAGGAGGGAAGTGTCGAATTTCGTTAGACAGAGCATTAGGCGGAACATACATACCAGAAACCAATGAAGTATCTTATTTTATAGAGATATATCCCTATGAAGCGAATTTTTTTGAACTTAATTCTAAAGGGTATGAAATTGATATTTATCAAGATCAAAAAAAACAAAATAATTTCCTAGCTAATTTTAAAACTAAAAACGGGCTATTGTATGTAATGACAGCGATTGCAGCAAAAGAAAAAGGCTTGGATGATTTATTATTAACGAATGAGAAAGGAGTAATTATTGAGAGTTCTAATTCAAATTTATTTATAATAAGCAATGGAGTACTCTACACTCCTGGACTTGAAGATGGCTGTTTAGCTGGAACAATGAGAATGCAAATTATAAATATCGCTATTAATCACGGTATAAAAGTATACGAATGTTCAATTATGCCACAAAATTTACTTGCAGCTGACGAAATCTTTTTAACAAATGCCATAAGGGGAATTGTATGGGTTGGTGGATATAGAACAAAAAGATATTACAACTCAATAGCTAGAAAATTACAATCATATTTAAATGATTTTTGGTTAAATCATTTTGAAAATTTAGAAAGAGAAGCATAATAATGTCAAATTTAACTTTTAAGGATTTAGATATTCCAGATTACATTTTAAAAGCAATCAATGAAATTGGTTATTTAAATCCAACGGAAATTCAAAAACAGGTGATTCCTTATTTATCTGAAATGAATTCAGATTTCGTTGGACAAGCTCAAACAGGTACTGGAAAAACAGCTGCATTTGCTATTCCAATTATTAAAAAATCCGATTCTAAAATAGCATCTATACAATCTTTGATATTAGCGCCAACTAGAGAACTTTGTCAACAAATTCAAAAAGAAGTTTTTAAACTTACAAAGTATACAACAGGAATTTTTTCAACGGCAGTATTTGGTGGTGAAAAAATAGAAATTCAAATTTCTAAACTTTCAAAACCTACTCAAATTTTAGTTGCAACACCTGGTAGATTAATTGATTTACTTGAGAGAAATGTAATCTCTTTAGATTCTGTTAAAACAGTAGTACTTGACGAAGCAGATGAAATGTTGAAATTAGGTTTCCAAAAAGATGTAGAAAAAATCCTAAAAAAAACTCATCTTAATAGTTTTACTTGGTTATTTTCAGCGACTATTCCAAATTCTTTAGAATTGATTATATCAAATTATCTATCAAAAGATGCTAAAAGAGTTCAAATTTCCAATCAAAATATTGTAAACAAAGATATTGAACATCAGTTTTTTATTTGTCAACCTAAAATGAAAATTGAATATCTTCAAATGTTCTTAAAAACTCAACCAAAAAAGAATGGAGTTTTTTTTACTAGAACAAAAGCTTCTGCTCAATTTGTTTTTGATAAATTATCTAAAAATAATCTTAATATTGGTGTGATTCATGGCGATCTTAATCAATCAGATAGAGAAAAAATGATAAGAATGTTCAAAAAGGGGAGTCTTCAATACCTTGTTGCTACTGATATTGCGGCTAGGGGTATTGATATTAAAGGTCTTTCTTTTGTTGTTCATTATGAGCTACCTGATGATATTGAAAATTACACACATAGAAGCGGTAGAACAGGTAGAGCTGGAAATAAAGGTATCTCTATTTCTTTCATTGAAAAAAGTGAAATAAAAAGAATTTTTAAAATCGAATCTACTTTAAATATAAAATTCAATCAAATTAAGTAAATTCTATTTAACATAATCTTTTTTTATTTTAAACTTATGATATGTCCATGTAATACTTTAATCTCCTATGAACTTTGCTGTGGTCAAGTACATAAATCAATATTTAATGCTAAAACTGCAGAAGAGTTAATGCGCTCTAGATATACAGCATTTGTTTATAATTTAATGGATTATTTAAAATCGAGTCATTCAAATAAAACCGTTAAATATTTTAATTTTAAAGAAACATCAAATTGGACAAAATCTGTTAGTTGGATAAAACTTGAAATAATTGAAACTATAAATGGATCTGAATTTGACAACGAAGGTTATGTTGAATTCAAAGCTTTTTTTAAAGAAAATGGGATGATTGATTGTATACATGGAAAATCTCGTTTTTTAAAACAGAATAATCATTGGGTATATCTTGATGAAATAAATTAATTTGTCTTATAATTAATATTATGTTAAATAAGAATTATTAAAACAAAGTATACAATACAATCCACTATTATTTTTATAATAATTCAATCAAATCTAATAATCTGTTAGAATAACCAGCTTCATTATCATACCAACCGACTAACTTAACCATATTACCAATTACACTTGTTAGTTCACTATCAAATATAACACTAGAAGAATTTCCAACAATGTCAACAGAAACAATTGGATCTTCAGTAAATGACAAAATTCCTTTTAAATAAGAATCAGATGCTGTTTTAAATGCAGAATTAATTTCTTCTACAGTTGGTGGATTAGTTACAATCAAAGTTAAATCTGTTAAACTTCCATCGGGCACAGGTACACGCATACCACAACCACCAAAATGATTCTCTAATTCAGGATAAATTTTAGTTAATGCTTTAGCTGCACCAGTAGAAGTTGGTACTATAGACATAGCTGCTGCCCTTGCTCTACGTAAATCTTTATGTGGAGAATCATGTAAACGTTGATCAGTAGTATAACTATGAATTGTAGTAATATAAGCACTTTCAATTGAAGTAATCTTACGAATAACTTCAATCATTGGAGCAGCAGAATTGGTTGTACAAGAAGCATTAGAAATAACTCTATCGTTTTCATCCAATAAATGTTCATTAACACCTAAGACTACTGTTTTAGTTTCTTCATCATTCGCAGGTGCACTCAATATTACCTTTTTAAGCTTTGAATTATTTAGGAAATGTTTACCTGCTTTCTCAGTAGTTAGAAATAAACCAGTAGACTCTACCACATACTCAACTCCGAAATCATCCCAATTTATATTCGAAGGATCTTTTTCTTGTATAAAATGAATGATTTTCCCATTTTCAAAAACTAACGAATTATTTATAATTTCAAAATTCAATTTAATTCCATTATGAATACTATCGTATTTCAATAAATGAGCAAGTGTTTTTATGTCAGCTAAATCATTTACTACTGAAACGTTAATTTTTGGATTCTGAAGGCTTAAACGAGTAAAATATCTACCTATTCTTCCAAATCCGTTTACTCCTATTGTTTTAATATTATTTTCCATAATAAACTAATTAATGTTGTAAAAGAAATGAACCATTCCTTGTGTACTTTTCACCATTATTATATTCCAAATTGACTACATAAAAATAGTCCCCCTCTTCTACTACTTTACCTAACTTTGTTTTACCATCCCATGATTGGTGAAGATCATCAGTTAAAAATACTGAATTACCCCAACGATTGAAAATTTCTAATTTAAAATTTTTGATGTCACCGGTATTGATAAAAAATTTATCATTTCCATTTTTTGAACTTAATGATACAATATTCGGAATGGAAAGGCATAGTTTTGTTCCAATTTTAATAATTGTATCAAATTCACACCCGAAGTCTGTGATAACTCTATACTTATACTCATTGCTCCCTAGTATTTTAGGTGTAATACTTGTAGTAGTGTCTGTTTGAATGATTGAAATTTTATTGTCCCAATATTGAGATTTAATATTATTTTGGTATACATCTAAAAAAGGAAAAGATTCAGAATTAAACATAATTCCCCAATTAAAAATATAACCATCATCTAGAAACTGGTTATCTTGAACTTTAATTTTCCAAGTTCCTTTTACAGGACAACCAATCAATTTTTCAAAAGTTTCCTCTGGAGTATATATTCCATCAGGATTCATTGCTAAGTTATTAACGATATTTAATTTAAAATTCTGTAACATATACTCGTCCGCCATTGTACCAAAATTCGATTTTTTAGTCGAAAAACAATACTGCCAAGATGGTGACCCTTGAAAACCTGGTTCATCTAAATCATTTCCTAATCCTACATCTTTTCCCATGAAACCACCAGGTACTAAATCATTTCCTTCTTTTCCAGCATAGCTATTAATTAAAACAATCTGTTGGCCTGTTGGACACTCTAGAATCATTTCTAAGTCAGACAAAGAAGAATGTTCGATTGACATACATACTTGATTTATATCTTTAGGAGAAGTTATATTAGAATTAGTTCCAAAATCATCAACATCAATTGTAGATTCATATCTAGCAAAACTTCCTGACGGAGCATCTGGTAAATCTGTTAAAACTTTATTTAATCCCCCCATATTAAAAGATAACACTTTCAATGTAATTGGGTCTGTTTGATTGGTACCATCTTTGTTCACAAAAGGAAAAGTTACTGTTTTATCCATACAAAGTGAATCAGGTATATTTTTAAATGCATGAAAGACAGGAATAGCAGAAAATTTTAATTTACATGTGCTTTTACCTGAATATAATTTATCATTGGATAATAAAAATAAACTAACAAAATACCCTCCAGGTTCTAGAGGTTTAAAATTTAAATTTATGTTTTCAAAAAATCCAACACCTTCTATTTTCCATTCGATCTGAAAATCCTCGACACTGTAACCTGCAGGTAAAGTTGATGGATCAAATGTAAGTCTTAATGAATCTTTATAAAATTTATTTTGTTTTGTATAAAAACAGGCCTGTAATTCAAGTTTAGATTGATCTTGTGTAGAAAATTTATCTTCTATATCATTGTTTAAATAACAATTTATCTTTGGAGAAAAACTTGTTTGACAAAAAGAATAAAAGGAAAAAATTGAAAAAATTATAAACCCTAAAATTGATCTATTCATCTTAATATTTGAAAAAATTTATTTAAACAATAAATTGTTTTATAAATATAACTACTTTTTTTATTCTAAACTTAATTGATTAATTTAAATCTTAATTATGTGTAAAATCTTATGAAAAGGATTTACAAACTAATTTTTTAAAAATAGTTTGTAATTTTTTAATTAAATAATATAAAAAAGAAAAGAGATACAATTTGTGAATTATAATAAAAATTACAAAATGTATCTCTAGAGAAAATTATAATTGATAATTAAATCCACTAGTGTCCGATAAAAATATAAAATAATCATTTTGTGTTCTGAGAGCCTTTATTTTACTGATGACTATTTCTTGATTTCAAAAGTAAGCCCCCTATTAAGAACTACTAAATTTCAATTGAAGTTGAGCGTTGTATTCTTTTAGCCAGTCTTTCTCTGGGTTTTCAAGAAATTTGGTCAAATGAATGTAGTTGAACAGATGTAGTCTGCAAAAGCTTGCAAGGTTGGAGAAAGCCCATTTTCTTTTGATTTTCTTATGAATGACGGTGAGTAATAGGTTTACAATGAGCGCGCACCAAATCTGTATTTTGATGGCGTTTTCATTGTCTCCTAGGAAAAATTTTAGCGGAAAGTTTTGTTTGAGCTGTTTGAACAAGAGTTCTATTTGCCAGCGTTTCTTATAAATCAAAGCAATATGCCCTGCATTCATGCCGTGTAGATTTGTGATAAACTCAAAGCAACGCTTGTTTTCATCATCCCAATAAGCGACTTTTCTGAGTTCAATAGTTTTAAGATAAGCACCATTTTCTTTAACATCAACACGTATAACTTCATCTTTTAGAACTCCATCGTCAATGTAAGAAGGGATGTCGTTCTCTTTAACTGCTTCGTATGAAGAATTCGATTTTAAACGTGTTACGAAGAAAATCCCGCTCTCGTTGAACTCATCAAAAGTCTTGTAATCGTTGTATCCCTTATCAAATACAGCAATTTTTCCTTTCTCGAGTTGCAAATGCTTCAAGAACTGTTTGTCGTGTGTTGTAGCAGAAGAAAACCAAATGAGTTTTGGCACCCGATCCTGTAAATCAATTTGTGTATGCACTTTAATACCACCTTTTCGTTTACCCATATTTGGCTTTCTACCAACACATCCCAAAATGTCTTTAAATAACGAGATGGTGCTAGAATCAATAATTTCTAAACGGTTTTCCCAAGCATACACCTGTCGGCTGTCCGAGATAATTGGATGGTATTCTTTGAGCAAAGAATAATACACATCCTGGAACACCAAATGGTTTCTACGTTTATTTGCATCACTCAATGTACTTCTGTACGGAATGTGCTTTAACTGAAAATGACTCATTTTCCCTTTTAAACCGAGCATTGAAGCAGCTACTTCACGCAACGAGGTGCAATTAGCAAACGTAGAAAAAAGCATACTAATCAGGTGATCTGAGGTGTCAAATTTCTTCACATAGTAATCTGACATGTGTTTTTTGCTAATCGTTTTGATTTTGTTCAAATCAAGTAAAGAAATCAGCTGTCCGAAAACGGACTGTCCAAAAAAGTAGTTACTTTTATTCATGTAATTTAGTTCGGGAAAACCAAGTTACACTTAAAGCGGGAAATCCACCTTGGAAATCCCGCTTTTCAAAAAGTTTTATCGGACACTAGTGAATTAAATCAATTATTTTAAATTAATTATAAAAGATTATTCAATTTAAGAACAAAATCTTCTGCAGCTTCTTCAGCTTCTTTTCTAATTGCAGGAAAATCTTTATTCGTTTTTGCTTTGTGAATTTTTTCAGTCATACCATTTCTGAAATTAATTACTTCTTCGATTAACTCATTTGTTACTTGAGTTTTTGTCTCATTGTATAATTGAATGCTGAAACATTCTTCAACAACATCAAAAACCATTCTATTCAAATCCTTCTTAAAATCTTTTTTACTAGCCATAACATTAATTTATTTAAACAAATATACGAAGCTAAATGTACGTTTCAAAAAAATAGAAATGAAAAATAAATGTTTTTGTACATCGTTGATTTTACTTAATTTTGCTAAAAATTAATTTTCACTATGGCAACTACTGCGGATATTAAAAATGGTTTATGTATTAAACATAACGAAAAATTATTTCAGATTATAGAATTTCAACACGTTAAACCAGGTAAAGGTCCTGCTTTTGTACGTACAAAATTGAGAAACATTGAAACAGGTAAAGTATTAGATAACACTTTTTCTGCGGGTCATAAAATTGAACCTGTTAGAATTGAAAATCGTGAATATCAATATTTATACCAAGAGGGAAGTGAATATGTTTTTATGAATAATGAAACTTACGAGCAAGTAAATATCTCTTCTAAATTAATTGAAAAACCAGAGTTTTTAGTTGAAGGTATGAATTGCAATATTCTTTTTCATGCTGAAGAAGAAAATCCATTAGTAGTTGAACTACCTTTCTATATTATCTCAGAGGTTACTTATACAGAACCTGGAATTAAAGGAGATACAGCAACAAACACCATGAAGCCAGCAACAATTGCAACTGGTGCAGAGGTTAGAGTTCCACTTTTTATCGACAACGGAGAAATAATCAAAATTGATACACGTACAGGTGTTTACGTTGAAAGAGTTAAAAATAAATAGCCAAGAAATCTTTATTCAATCATCTGAGGAGTCTTATAAAGGCTCCTTTTTTATTTAGTGTTTTCAAGCATGGGTACAAAACTAAAATTCCCACAATCTTCGGTTTTGTATTCGTTTTCAGAAATTTTTAAAATCCTTTTCATTTCTTGTATTGATCCATCCCCTACCGGAATAACTATTACCCCACCTACTCTTAATTGATCTAGTAAATCCTGAGGGATAAATGGTGCACCACATGTAACTAATATTTTATCGAATGGTGCATCAATCGTTCTCCCCTTGTAACCATCTCCAAAGAACAGTTTAGGGTTAAATTTCAATTTATCAATTATGTGTTTTGCTTTAATAAATAATTCTCTTTGTCTTTCTATCGAAAAAACTTTGGCGCCCATTGCACATAAAATTGCAGTTTGAAAACCAGAACCTGTACCTATTTCTAAAACCTTATCCCCTTTTTGTATATCTAATAATTGTGTTTGAAAAGCAACAGTAAATGGATGAGAAATTGTTTGACCTGCTCCAATTCGAAAAGCTATGTTTGTATATGCTTGTTTTTCAAAAGCTAAATCAAGAAAAAAATGACGAGGAACAATGTCAAAAGCATCTAATACTTTTTCTTGAGTAATTCCCTTCGTTCTTAATTCATCAATTAAAATTCTTCTTAACCCTTTATGTTTGAATGTATCTTGCATAAAAACAAATTTAGGATAGAATATTGTTCATTAAATCTATTTTCAATTCTTTTTTCCATATTGAGTTTTTCATAATTTTGACAAAAATAATTTTGATGTTAGGTTTAAAATTAACTACTGACCCAAGATGGGTAGATATTGCAGAGAGAAACATTGAAGAATTGCTGACAGATCACGCTTGGTGTGAACAAAAAGCTGCTTCAAATGCAATTTCAATTATTACAATGCATTCTGAGTATGAAGAGTTAGTAACTAAACTATTAGATGTTGCCCAAGAAGAATTAGCTCATTTTCAAATGGTTCATGATATAATTAAAAAACGTGGATTCACTCTTGGTAGAGAGCGAAAAGACAATTATGTAAATGAACTATTTAAATTTCTTAAAAAGGATGGTAGTCGATTAGACGCTTTAGTTGATAGACTCCTATTTGCAGCAATGATTGAAGCTAGAAGCTGTGAACGCTTTAAAGTACTTTCTGAAAACATTAAAGACCAAGAACTAGCAACATTTTATCGAGATTTGATGATAAGTGAAGCAGGTCATTACACCACCTTTTTGAATTTTGCGAGGAAATACGGAAAAGATAAAAATGTTGATGAACGATGGAAAGAATGGCTTTCATTTGAAGATAGTTTGATTAAAAAATATGGTAATAAAGAAACAGTTCACGGCTAATGAGTGAAGATTTTTCTATGTTCTCTAAACGTAAAAAAATGGATGAAGAAGATTACTATCTATCTCCAGATGGATTTATAGTGTTTACAGAGAAATACCATTTAAAAAGAGGATATTGTTGTAAAAGTGGTTGCAAACATTGTCCTTATGGCTTTAATAAAAAAACAGGAACAATTAATCAGAAAAAGTAAGTTTAGTCAATTCCGTTTTCAGGAAATTTACCTTTATATTTTGATAAAACACCTTTAATTGTTTTAATATCTGCTTCCACATCACCTGTAGGTTCAAAAAGTGAGTGAAAACCGCCTGTTTTTGTTGCGAAATCAATATATGCAATATAAATTGGAACATTTGCTTTTTGAGCGATGTAATAAAATCCTTTTTTCCAATTTGGATTGTATTTTCTAGTTCCTTCTGGAGTAAAAACTAAATAAAACTTTTCATATTTATCAAATAACTCAACTGCATAGTCAGTTAATCTATTGTTTTTACTTCTATCAACAGGTAAACCACCCATTTTTTTTAATAAATATCCAAATGGAAAGAAAAATAACTCTTTTTTAATTAAAAATTTTCCAGGAATTCCATATTTCATAAAAGCAATTTTACCTATAATAAAATCCCAATTAGAAGTATGAGGTCCAACTACAATAACTGCTTTATCAACACCTACTGGAGCCTTTGGATCTATTTTCCAACCAAATAATTTTGCAATAAAAAATAAAAAATTTCCCATCATGATAAAAAATATTTGACAAAGATAGTATATCTTTACGTATGCAAAATAAAGCGAGAATTTATAAAATACTCATTATTTTTTTGGGTTTATTCATTGTAAGTAGTCTTATCGTTTCTTACTTTTTTTTATTTTCTAATGCTAAAAATAAAAATCTAGACTATATTCCTGAAAATGCAATTATTAAAGCAAGGATAAATGGTAAAGTTTTGATTGGAAAATCAATTGAAAACATTTGTTTTGAAAATCCTGACTCTAAATTATTGACTCAATTAGACACTTTAATTCAACAAACATTAAGAACAGATATTAAAAACACTGGGATTGATTATCTTTCTGAAATAGGTGTTTTCGTAACCGAAATAAATGGTACTTATAATTATTTTTTACTTTTAAATATTGATGATAAAAATGAATTTAACTCTTATTTCTCCAATACAACAAGTTACAAATATGCTATAAGTAAAGATGGCGAAGTTGGAATTGTACAATTAAATTTTGATAGTTTTTCAAACTTAAAAAATGATTATTTAAAAACTATTTTAAATAAAAAATCATCCTTGAAATTCAAAGAAAATGATTTTAAAAATGATATAACCATTGAAAGTGAAGGTTTTACTTCATCATCAAAAAATGACAACTTTAAACTAAATTGTAATTTTTTCGGTGATCGAATCATTATTAATGGAAAGTTCAATAATCAAGTAAATTCAACTAAAGAAAAATTTTCATTAATCAAAAATGGCCTACATTTCTCTATAAGTGAACCAACTATACTCAATCGAATTTCCGAATTAATTAAAATTTACAATCCCTCATTTCCTGAATTAAATCATTTAGAAATGAATTATAGAGGGATGTCATTAACCGAAGGTGGTAATCCCTATTTCGCAGAACCTGATTTCGACTTATTAATCTCTTGTAAAAACAAAATCAATCAAGATTCGATATTGAACTTTGTAAATAAGTACAATGATTTTGGATTCAGCTATCAAAACAATAAATTATCGATGGGGAAATCGTTATATAATTTAGATGTTTATGATAATAAACACCTTTTCATAACAAAAAAGAAATCATCTATCGCTCAAAAAACAAATAATAATTTATTTGAAATAAATGGTTCACCTGACCTTTTAACTAAAATAAAAGCACCAGAATACATTACTTCATTTTTTGAAATGATGACACCTTATGCAGCATCAAAATCTTATCTATCTTCTATTGATGACTTTAATTTAACTGTAACAAAAAGGAGTTTTAAGTCAGAAATCATTTTCAAGAAAAAGAAAAATTCATTTCAAGAACTTTTAAAAGCATTTTTAATCGTTAAGGGAATTCAATAAAAGTTAATGAGCGATATTATAAAATTATTACCTGATCATATTGCAAATCAAATTGCAGCAGGTGAAGTAATTCAACGTCCTGCTTCTGTAATTAAAGAATTAGTAGAAAATGCTATTGATGCAAAAGCTAATGTAATTGATGTTGTTGTAAAACAAGCTGGAAGAACTTTAATTCAAGTGATTGATAATGGATCAGGCATGTCAGAAATAGACGCTCGAATGGCTTTTGAAAGACATGCTACAAGTAAAGTTCAATCTGCAGATGATTTATTTGCTCTCAAAACAAAAGGATTTAGAGGAGAGGCATTAGCATCCATAGCTGCAATCGCTCATGTTCAACTAAATACAAAACAAGAAAATAAAGAATTAGGTACTTTAATTGAAATTGAAGGCAGTAAAATCATTAACAGTGAACAAATTGCGACTAAAAACGGATCATCTTTTTCTGTTAAAAATCTATTTTATAATGTTCCTGCCAGAAGAAATTTTTTAAAATCAGATGCTGTTGAGTTTGGTCATATAGAAGAAGAATTTACACGAATAGCTCTTGCTCATCCAGAATTATCTTTTTCTTTATATCATAATGATACTTTATGTTATAAATTATCAAATGGTAATTTAAGAAAACGAATAGTAGATCTTTTTGGTAAGAATATAAATGACAAATTAATTCAAATTGAAGAGACTACAGACATTGTTAAAATATCAGGATTTGTAGGTAAACCAGAAGGGGCAAAAAAAACAAGAGGGGAACAGTATCTGTTTGTTAATAACAGATTTTTTAAAGACATGTATTTTAATCATGCAATCAATAGTGCATATGATAATTTAATTTTACCAAAAACTTTCGTTCCTTATTTTTTATTTTTTGAAATTAACCCTTCGAGTATTGATGTGAACGTTCATCCTACGAAAACTGAAATAAAATTTGAAGAAGATAAAGAAATTTACGCAATACTTAAAAGTACAATTAAATTAGGACTTGGTAAATTCAATATTTCACCATCACTTGATTTTGATGCTGAAACAAGTTTTGATTTACCTTATGATATGTATAAAGCACCTGTAAATGAACCCCAAATTTTAGTAAACCCTAACTACAATCCTTTTAAATCAGACAATTACGTTAAATCAAGTAATAACTTTGTAAAATCTGGAATGTCTCAAGGGATAAAAAACGCAGGATTTTCATCAAATAAAATAGAAAAATCTGATTGGAATAACTTTTATGATATCGATAAAATAGATGATAAAGACCCACAGCAAGAAATAGAAATGTCATTTGAAAATAATTTTACTGAATTTCTAATTAAAGGTAATTTTATAATAACATTAGCGAAAAGTGGTTTATTTTTTATTCATTACAGACGTGCATTAGAAAGAATAACATATAATGAAATAATGCAAACATTTATGTTCAAACCTTTATTATCTCAACAATTGCTTTTCCCTGTTTCAATTAATTGTAATAAAAAAACACAACATCTCTGGAATGAAAACATACAAACACTTGAAAGAATGGGGTTTATGTGGAACACTATTGATGATGGATTAGCGATTTTAGGTACACCTGCTGAATTAGAAATTGAAAATATTGAAGATACCATACAATCAATATCAGAAAACTTAATTTTAGAAACTTTTGATAAAAGTGAATTAGCACATACAATAGCATTAAATGTTGCTAAAGCTATTTCGAGAAAAAAAAATAAACTAACAAAACCATTTGTTAATGAACTGATAGATAAATTGTTTCAAACAAATGAATATCAATATACTCCTTCAGGAAAATTGATTGTAGAAACAAATTCTATTGAAGAATTAACACAAAAATTTAAATAAATGAATTTATTCAATAATATTCCACAGGTAACTAAAAACCTACTAATTTTAAATATTCTTTTTTTTGTAGCTAAATATGTATTTGCAAGTAAAGGAGTTGATTTAGATCAATTATTTGGAGCTCATTACCCAAATTCTCCTTTATTTAAACCTTTTCAAATAATCACCTATTTTTTTATGCATGGTGATTTTTTTCATATATTATTTAATATGCTGATGTTAATTATGTTTGGTTCAAACTTAGAAAGAATTTGGGGGCCAAAAAGATATTTTATATTTTATACAATAACCGCTTTGGGGGCATATGTTATTAATAGCATCATGGGTACAATACAGTTAATGGAAGTCAAAAATCAATTAGTAAACTCTGGACTTGATTTAAACGAAATTAATACTCGTTTAGAGTCTAATTATTGGAATAATTTTGATGGTTTAAATTCTGAAAATATTCTATTAATAAAAGAATATGCTACTAAATCTTATTCATCAATGATTGGTGCGTCTGGAGCGATATATGGTATAATGGCAGCATTTGCATATATTTTTCCAAATACAGAATTAATGTTAATGTTCCCTCCTATTCCAATTAAAGCAAAGTATATAATTCCTATTTATTTTTTAATTGAAATATATGCAAATTTTCATGCTAATGATAATATTGCTCATTTAGCACATATTGGTGGCGGAATTACAGGTTTAATTCTTGTTTATTTTTGGAAAAAAAATAAAAACTTCTTTTACTAGTGTATGTCAACTTTTATAGAAGAAATAAAATCTGATTTAAAAAATAGAATGTTTATGAAGTTAATTTTCATAAATGTTTTAATTTATGTATTTATACAATTATTAAACGTAGTATCAAGATTAACAAATATTGAATTAAATAGAATTACAGTTTTATTTTTTACACTAAATACAAAAATTCCCGATTTTTTATTTTACCCATGGGGAATTTTTACTAGTATTTTTAGTCATTTTGATTTCATACATCTACTATTTAATATGATTTTTTTATATCATATTGGAAAATTAACAGAATATTATATAGGTCAAAAATCAATCATTTATCTCTATGTATTGGGAGGAGTTATTGGCGGAGTATTAGAATTAATAATTCATATGATATTCCCTACTTTTTACTTATCAA